>JBAXJB010000001.1:0-96302 GCA_037138055.1 Alphaproteobacteria bacterium
AAGTTTTTTATAAAAATTTAGCAAACGTTGCACTTCAAACTTGAATGTGGCTAATGCTTTACTAATGTTGATATCTGGCAATTATAAAGTATTAAATTTTTCTCAAGCGAGAGAGCGGTTGTCTGATTCTGAAGAAGTAAGTGGTCTTTGTTGCTTAAGACACGATGTTGATTACTGCCTGGAGAGTGCTCTTTCAATGGCACAGTTAGAAGAAAAATGTGGTATTTCATCGAGTTATTTTTTTCTTGTTGATTCAGATCATTATAACGTTTTAAGTGTACATTCACGTGATATTATTTCTAATATAGCGCAGCTTGGCCATGAGATATGTTTGCATTTTGATATATCTAACTATGATAAATTAGATCACAGTAAGATTATTAGTTTTCATGTGAGTTGTTTAGAACTAGCATCTCAAAAAAAAGTGAGCAACATTAGCTATCATTGTCCTGGTGTTATTGGGTTAAATAATTTATCTTTAGCTGATCAATATGAAGGATTATATAATACCTATTCTGAAAAATTTAATTCTTATTTTAATTATGCATCCGATTCTTTGTGTAAGTTTAAGGACATAGATATATTAAAAAAAATTAATGCAAGAAATCTTAAAAATATACATCTTTTGATTCATCCCATTTGGTGGTGTGAATCTGCCTTAACAAGGGATCAAAAAATACATGATAATTTTGAAAGAAAAATTAAATATTTCACTTCAGAATACAACAATATTTTAGTTGAGTATGGTGTTGATAAAATTTAGTATGTATACATCTGATCTTGTTAAAGCAACTGTATCTTTTATAGATATTGTTTTATTTGCAACACTATTTCCTTTAGTTCTGCTAATTTGTTATGTAAGAGCTACCTACTTAAGAAGCGCATTAGATAGATCACAAAATGGTAAAATCTTATTTCTTGCTTCAGGAAAATTTATAAAACATCAAGGTAGCGAAGATTTTGCATTTAAAAAACTTTGGGATGTTTCGTTTCAAAGACAGCTTATTTTACCTGGATTTAATAAATGCTATATTTTTTATGAAGATGAAGCACACAAAGAAATTTACAAATTAACAAACAATATTATTGGTATTGTCTACTCTTTTGGAAAGCAGAAAAAAATCTTCAGGAAAACATTTTCATTATACAGAATGCTTATATGGTTTTATGTGATGCATAATTTTCTTAAAAAAATTAGTCCAGAAATAATTTATACTAACATACCAGGTGATAATCTTGTTGTCTCTTCTCTTTTAAGTATTTTCTATAAAATACCTTTAGTTGCTCAGGCAATGGGGTCATACGATCTTGCAAGTTTTTCTGAGGATGAATTAGCGGCAGATTCTTTAAAAAGTTTTCTCTATAGATCTTTGAGCAAACTAATTTTTTCTTTCTTTTTTCGTTGTTGTTCGTTGGTATTAGCTTTTAATGAATATTGTGCCTCTTTTGCTATTCATAATGGGGCGCATCCTGCAAAAGTTAGAAACACAAGAATACTACCTCATTTTTCTGATATAAAAGACCTGGTAGAAGTGTTACAAGTGTCTAAAGATGAAATTCAATATCCTCAAAAAACAAAAAAAAATGTTATTATATGGTCTAGGTTGGCTACTGAAAAAAAATTATTATACGCAATTGTAGGTGCTATAAAAGCATTAGAGATTGATGAGGATTTAGGTTTAATTATTGTTGGTGATGGCCCGTTACGCAGGAAAATTGAAAATCTTATCGTCTCTTCTGAAGTTAAAGACAGGGTTTACTTGTTAGGTCATATGCAAGTTAATTCATTGATGAGCTATGTTTATTTTTCTGATATTGCCTTAATACCTTTGGGTGGATATGCAATGCTAGAAGCTTGTGTATTGAAAAAGCCAATTGTTTGTTTTGATATTGAATGGCATCACGAACTTTTGACTGATGAATATAGTGGGTATTTTGCTGATTATCCAAGTACTCATCAAATTTGTGAAAAAATTTTAGAGGCTGCAATCAACCCAGAAGAAGCAAAAAAAAGGGGAGAAAGAGCTCATGAAAAATTCAAAATTCTTTTTAATGAAGAGCGAATAAGAGAAAAAGAATCAAAAATTATTAATAATTTTAGAAAAACGTACGCAAATAAATCATCTCATGGCGTCAATATATAAAATGAATCAGCCTAAAATTATTGTTTCAATATTAACTAATGCGCTAGATAAAGACAGCAGAGCGCTCAAAATGGCGTCATCGTTTGTCAGATGGGGCTATAAATCTATAGTTGTGGAAGAACAAAAAAGCGCAAGAGACTATAGCCATTTGGGGATAGAAGTAATTTCCTTGAAAAAATCTTCACAAGAGAACATGACTAGCCAAAATATAGGAAGCTTAAAAAAAATTCTTAAGGCGCTATGGCATTTTCTAAGAAAAATGGGATTGGGATTTATGCTCGATTTTATTTCTTATTTAATATATCGCAGAAACTATTACGATAAATATTTTTACAGTGTAAGGGGTATGATACCAAAAGCGGATTTATACTATTTACATTCTTATGAATATTTTTCTTCCGTAAAAACCTTTGCCAGGGATGGTGCTAAGGTAATATATGATGCTCATGACTATTATTCTTCAATTGATCGACCTAAAAATTCTTTGGAGAGCAAATGGCTGAAACCTTTTCAAAAAAAAATAGAAAATAACTTGATACAAAATTCTGATGCTTTTGTATCGGTAAGTCCTGGCTTGCAAAACGAATATCTAAATTTTTTTTGTAAAAAGCCTGAACTTATACGTAACGTCCACGATAAACGCTTAGATCAAGAAAGAAAAAACTTGAGAGATTGTTTGGGTATTAAGCAGAGCTGCACAGTCGTAGTTTCTGTGGGTAATTGCAAGGATGGTCAGAGAATTAACGAGATTATAGAAGCGTTGAATTTGTTACCTGATCACTTCCATTTATGTTTTTTAGGTGATGGATATGATAGTTTCTATAATCAAAAGGATTTATCGAAAGGCAGACTGCATTTTTATAACAGAGTCCTGCCTGAAAATATTGTATCTTTCATTAGTGGTTGTGATGTCGGTTTATTGAGCTACTACGGATCCACAAATAATTATAGGTACGCTCTTCCTAATGGTTTTTTCCAAATGATAGCTGCTAAAATTCCTGTTATTTTTTCAAATGAGCTTTGTGAAATAAAAGCTCTTAATGATGTTTTTAATTTTGGTTTGCCGATAAATATAGGTGATATACGTGAAATTGCAGAAACTGTTAAAACAATTTCATCTAATAAAAATACATTTTTAGAAGCTCTCGAAAAAGCTTCAAAAGTTCTTTCTTGGGAAAATGAAGAGAAAAAACTTAAGCAAATTATTCAGCAATGTATTTAAAAATGTACATCTTTTCAAGGATATAGCATGTGCGGAATTTTTGGCATAAAAAATAAAAAATCTCACAAAGTTAATTGTGATTTCAATTTGCTGAATCATAGGGGGCCAGATTATTTTGGCTCATTCACAAATGATAATGGTTTGTACCTTGCCCATAATCGTCTTAGTATTATCGGTCTTGATAATTTATCAGACCAACCTATGCATGGATCAAGTGGAACAGTTATTGTTTTTAATGGTGAAATTTATAATTACAAAGAACTTAAAAAAACAGAACTGTCTGATTATCCTTTTAAATCAAAATCTGATACAGAAGTCATTTTAGCGTTATACGAAAAGCATGGATTAGATTGTGTGCATTACCTTCGTGGTATGTTTGCCTTTGCTATCTGGGATGAAAAAAATAAGAGATTATTTTGCGCAAGAGATCGATTTGGGGTTAAACCATTTTATTTTATTAACACAGAAGAACATTTTGTATTTGCATCTGAAATGAAGGCTTTGTTGCCATTCCTCAAGAGTATTGAAACAGATAATCAGGCTCTTTCAGAGTACCTAACTTTTCAATACACACTCTCCAGTGAAACACTTTTTAAAAATATTCATCAGCTAATGCCGGGACATTTTTTAATTTTAGAAAATGATCAAATTACTGTTAAAAAGTACTGGGATGTTTCTTACCAAATTGATTTTGAGCATTCATCACAATACATTGAAGAGAAACTTTTGCACCTAGTGAAAGAATCTATTCAGTACAATCAAGTAAGCGATGTGCCAGTAGGTAGTTATTTAAGCGGTGGTATTGATTCATCATTAGTTACAGTCCTGTCTGCTGAGTGCAATAATGGCTTTTATGGATCATTCCATGGAAAATTTGCTGATTTCCCTGGATATGACGAAAGTGCTTATGCTCAAGAACTTTCAGACTCTATTGGCAAAGATCTTTTTATCACTAGCATTACATCGCAAGATTTTGTCGATAATGTTCAAAAAATTATTTATCATCTTGATACACCAGTGGCTGGTCCAGGATCATTCCCGCAATACATGGTTTCTAAGTTAGCATCTCAACATGTTAAGGTTGTTTTAGGAGGGCAAGGTGGCGATGAAATTTTTGGAGGATACGCACGATATGTGATTGCATATTTTGAACAATCTATAAAAGCAGCTATAGATGGTACTTATAAGAATGGAAATTTTGTAGTAACTCCTGAATCAATCATTCCAAATCTTACTTTACTTCAAGAATACAAACCTTTGATTAAAGAATTTTGGAAAGATGGTCTATTTGGGCCACTTGATGAGCGTTATTTTAGGCTTATTGATAAGTCTGTTGATATACAAAATGAAATTGATTGGAATCAATTCGATAAGGCATCTCTATTGGAGCGTTTCAAGCAAATTTTTAATGATAAAGATAACGTATCAAAAGAGGCATATTTTGATAAAATGACTCATTTTGATTTCAAGTGTTTGCTTCCTGCCTTATTACATGTTGAAGATCGCATGAGTATGGCGCACGGTTTAGAGTCTCGAGTGCCATTTCTAGATCATGAATTAGTAGAATTTGCAGCAACAATTCCAGCAGATATCAAGTTTCCTGGTGGTCGCATGAAATCTTTACTTAAAGAGGTTTTTAAGGAAAAAATTCCAGAAAAAATTTTAAATAGGCGTGATAAAATGGGGTTTCCAGTTCCTTTAAAGGAATGGTTTACTGGGCCTTTAAAAGAGTTTGTGCACGATATTTTTTCGTCACAAGTGGCAAGCACGCGTGGTTTTTATGATCCAAAAAAAATATTACAAAATTTAGATGGGTCTTCTCAGTTTTCTAGAAAAATATGGGGTTTGTTAAGTCTTGAATTATGGTATCGTGAGTTTCATGACAAGCAGTCGTATTATCATAATTTAGTATCATAATTTTATAACATGGAGAATAGTATGAAGGTATTTATAACTGGCGGATCTGGGTTTATAGGATCGCATTTAGCTGATCACCTGCTTGCAAGAGGCGACGAGGTATTGGTTATTGACAATTTTGTAACCGGTCGGAGGGATAACCTAAAACCACATGATAAGTTAAGGGTTGTGGAAGATACGATTTGTAATGAAAGGCTCGTGAATAATTTGATACAAGAATTTAACCCTGACTTAGTGATTCATACAGCTGCATCTTATAAAGATCCAAATAACTGGGCAGAAGATTCACTTACGAATGTTATGGGAACTGCGATTGTTTGTCAGGCTATGCAAAAAGCAGATGTAAAAAGAATTATTTATTTTCAAACTGCACTTTGCTATGGTCTTAAACCTATTGAACAGCCAGTAACACTAAATCATCCGATTTTACCACGCGGTTCAAGTTATGCAATTAGCAAAACAGCAGCAGAAGACTATGTTCACTTGTCAGGATTAGATTACGTAACCTTCCGTTTGGCTAATGCATATGGTCCAAGAAATATTAGCGGCCCCCTACCTACATTTTATAAAAGGTTAACAACTAATCAGACTTGTTTTGTAATGGATACGCGCAGGGACTTTGTCTACATTGACGATATGATTAATTGCATTATGCATGCTGTTGATGGTAAGGGCAGTGGTACCTATCACATTTCTTCAGGAGCAGATTGTTCTATTAAAGAACTTTTTGATGCAACAACTGAAGCACTTAATATGAAAATTACTGTTGAGGTAAAACCTCGTCAGCCAGACGATGTGTATTCAATTTTGTTAGATCCATCAAGAACTGTTAATGAGTTTGGCTGGAGCGCTAAGGTTTCTTTGCTTGATGGAGTTCAGCAGACCATAAAATATTATCAAGAATACGGCATTGAAGAAACTTTTACTCATTTAAAAACTGTTAAGAATTAACATGCGTTTTCATAACAGAAAAATTCTTGTTGTTGGTGGGGCAGGTTTTGTAGGTAGTAATTTATGTCACAAGCTTCTTCACGATGGAGCTGCAGCAGTTGTTGTCGTTGATAACTTGCTTTCAGCGGAAGCCGAAAACTTACCTGCAGATGAACGATTAGCTTTCTTTCATGGTTCAATTGCTGATGATCGTATTTTGTCAAAAATTGGAACTGTTTACGATTATGCTTTTCATCTTGCAACTTACCATGGAAATCAGTCTAGCATACATGACCCTATAGCTGATCATGCTAATAACACAATAACTACTCTTAAATTATGTGAGCATTTTAAAGGAACTAGTTGTTTACAAAAACTCGTTTATGCATCGGCAGGTTGTACAGTTGCTAAAAAAACCTACGATGATGTAGGTGCTACTGATGAAGATGCAGAAGTATCACTGTACCATGACAGTCCTTACCAGATCTCTAAAATAGTTGGAGAGTTTTATGGAAACTATTATTGGATGAAATATCAGTTACCTTTTGTTAAGGCGCGCTTTCAAAATGTGTATGGCCCTCGGGAAATTTTGGGTGCAGGTAGGTGGCGTGGTACTCCTGCTACTGTTTGGAGAAATGTAACTCCAACTTTTATTTGGAAAGCTCTTCATGGAGAAGCGTTGCCGCTTGAAAATGAAGGGATGGCTTCCAGAGACTTCATTTATGTTGATGATATTGTGGATGGACTTATTGCCTGTGCATTGAATGGTAAAAGTGGAGATGTTTATAATCTTGCATCGGGTGTTGAAACTACTATTAAGGAATTAGCAGAAACCATAAATAAATTAACTAAAAATAAAACACCAATACAATACACAAATCCGCGTCCTTGGGATCGTTCGGGTAAACGTTTTGGTTCTACTAAAAAAGCAGAAAAAGAATTGGACTTTAAGGCTGTTATTTCTTTAAGCGAAGGACTTCAAAGAACCATACAGTGGAGCATAAACAATAAAAATTTGATTCTTGCAAATATGATAAAATATGCCTATTTTATGCCTGAAGTAAAAGAATATACATAAAAGTGACAGCCCTTTTATTGTACTCTTATTATACTGACAAAATGTCTTATTTTAATGACTGGGTTGATGCATTTAAAGATCATCCTGATTATCAGTCAGAATGTTTAAATGTTTTTAACCCAGAAGGCAAGATTCAAAAAATTCAAAAATCAATCGAAAAAGCAGATCTGATTATTCTGCATCACTCAATGAACGGAGATACATTAAAGTATTTATTGCCATTTACAACAGCAATAAAAAATCGAAAAGGAAAATTGATTTCTTTTGTTGGTAATGAAGTGAATTTACCCATACTTGGAATGGCTCCAAAAATAAAAATACTTAAAGAATTAGACGCTGAAATTATTGCTACGCAATTACCTCAAGAGGCAGGAGAATGGCTTTATTCCGATTGCACAAAATCTAAAGTTGTATCTCTTCCACACGCACTTAACCCAAAAGCATTTTATCCAATTTCAGGGCAATCTAGAGTATTGGATATAGGAACTAGGTCTGCTCACTATGGTGTTTATATCGGAGATAATGATCGCAATAATATTGTTAGGTTTTTCCATGATAACTCTAAAAGGCTTCAATTATCTGTAGATTTAGGGCTAGATCATGAGTGCCAAAAGAGATTCAATCGAGTGGAATGGGCCAAATTTTTATCTTCATGTAAAGCAACGCTTTCAACTGAAGCAGGATCCTTTTATTTGCAGAAAGATGATTATCTTATTCAACAAATACAGGGGTATTTACGAAATAAATCAAAAAAATGGGTCTTGCCAAATGAGAGTCAGTCTGGTGCACGAAAAATGTATGGCATGATTATTCCGTCTGCAATTAGAAAATTGATAAATTACTATCTCCGAGAAAAATTAATTGAAGCAGACATGTTGGATGAAGATTGTAATTTTGATGAAATATTTCAAAAATTTTTCTCAAAAACACTGAAGTGTCCAGTGTATTCCAAAGCTATTTCATCGAGACATTTTGATGCGATTGGAACTAAAACGCTTCATATAATGTATCCTGGGCGCTACAATGATATTTTAAAACCTAATGAGAATTATTTAGAACTTAAAAAAGACCATTCCAATATTGATTACATAATTGAAAAATTAAAAGATAAAAAATTTATTAAAGCCGTTACAGACCGTACGTATGATTACGTCATCTCAGAACACACACATAAAAAAAGACTTGATTTTCTTCTTAAAGAACTGTAATTAACTTCATAAGTTGTTTTATTACTTAAGTAATCTGCTGATTTTGAATATTGTTACTAGAAGGAAAATAATTTTATGTGCAGTCTCGTCTTTTTATTGATAGGCTTCTGTTGGGGGGTGATTACTGTGTACAAGTATGTATTTCCATTTGAGCAAATTAAGTCTATAAAATCTTTTTTCTTACCTTCGTTGCCAGTAACTAATGCCCCCTCCAAGCCACGCAATGAGCTGTTCAAAATATTTTGTCCACAATCTGATGTTGTGATGATTGGGGATTCAATAACGGAATATGCACTTTGGAATGAAATATTTCCGTATATAAGAATAGCTAACAGAGGTGTTGGATGTGATAGAACGGATGACATACTTGAGCGTATGGAGGAAATATTTTCAGTTAATGCTAAAAAAGCTTTTTTGATGTTTGGTATAAATGATATTTTTGCCGGGGTCGATGTTAATACGATTTTCAATAATTACATTCAAATCATCAAAAAACTTCAAGATAAAAATATAAGCTGCTACGTTCAGTCAACACTTGAATGTTCAAAGCTTGGCCATGAATTGCAATTGAAGTACATAAGATCTCTTAATAGAAAATTAAAAAAATATTGCACATCGAATGGTCTAGAATACATAAATATAAATAACGAGATCGATGAGTCGGACTACACAGCAGACGGTATTCATTTATTGGCTAGTGGTTATTTGAAATGGAGTAAAACTATTGCGCTATATTTTCCTGCAGAATATCAAAAAGTAGAGTTGCATAAGAATTAATTAAAAAAATCACAACAAAGTTAGCCCTCCAAACAAAAAAAGCTGCCAATTTTTGGCAGCTTTTTTATTAACAATCAAATCGTGATTAGTCTTGATTAACAGCTTTCATGCTTAGTTTTATTTTGCCGCGGTCATCAAATCCAAGAACTTTTACTTGAACAACGTCGCCAAGCTTCACAACATCTTCTGTTTTGTTAACTCGAGTTGGTGCCAATTCACTAATGTGAACCAATCCATCACGGCCGCCCATAAAGTTTACGAAAGCGCCGAACTCAGCAACTTTAACGACTTTACCTTCATAAATATGGCCAATCTCAGGATCACAAGCAATGCCTTGAATCATTTTTACAGCAGCATCCATAGCTTCTTGAGTAACGCCAGCCACAGTTACTTGTCCGTCATCTTCAATGTCAACTTTAGCACCAGTTGTTTCGCAAATTTCACGAATCACTTTACCACCAGAACCAATCACTTCACGAATCTTTGAAGGGTTAATTTTAAATGTTGTCATCTTTGGGGCATAGGCACTTAGTTGTCCTCTTGAATACTCAAGGGCTTTAGACATTTCGCCTAGAATATGTAAACGACCTTTTTGTGCTTGAGCCAAAGCTTCTTTCATAATACCTGCAGTAATGCTGGTAATTTTGATGTCCATTTGAAGCGCTGTAATACCATCAGTTGTTCCGGCAACTTTGAAATCCATATCTCCCAAGTGATCTTCATCTCCAAGAATATCGCTCAATACAGCGTATTTCTTACCTTCTTTTACAAGCCCCATAGCAATACCAGCAATAGATTTTGTAAGTGGCGCACCAGCATCCATTAGGGCCAAAGAAGTGCCACACACTGTAGCCATTGAAGATGATCCATTAGATTCAGTAATTTCTGAAACCACACGAATTGTATAAGCAAATTGTTCTTTTGTTGGTAGTAATGGATTTATTGCTCTCCATGCTAGTTTTCCATGACCAATTTCACGACGACCAACTCCACTTAAACGACCAACTTCACCAACTGAATAAGGAGGAAAGTTGTAGTGCAGCAAGAAGCGTTCTTTGTATTCGCCTTCTATCGCATCAATCATTTGCTCATCTTGACCTGTTCCAAGAGTCGTCACTACCAATGCTTGAGTTTCCCCACGGGTAAACAAAGCGCTTCCATGTGCGCGTGGTAAAATGCCAACTTCAGCTACGATTGAGCGAATTTCATCAAGTGCACGACCATCAAGCCTTTTTCCTGAATCTAAAATATCTCCACGAAGAACAATTGATTGCAGGTCTTTGAATGCACTTGCTACTAATTTTGGATGAGTTTCCATATAGTCAGTAAGTTCTTCAGTAACTTTTTGTTTTGCTGCATCAATTGCTGCATAGCGATCTTGCTTAGCTTTAGTTGTGTAAGCTTTACGTAGATCTTTTTCTGCAATTTTTGCAACTTTTTTAGCAATGTCTGCAACTTCAGGAGCAGCTTTTGGAAGTTCCCATGCAGTTTTCCCTGCTTTTTTAGCAAGCTTTTCAATTAATTTAAGTATTGGTTGGAAGCTTTCGTGACCAAATTCCACTGCACTAAGCATAATATCTTCAGGCAATTCTTTTGCTTCTGATTCAACCATCAACACGCCATCTTTTGTTCCTGCAACAACTAAATCAAGATTCGAATTTTTCATCGCCTCAAGAGTTGGGTTCAGTACTAATTCATTATTAATGTAGCCAATTCGTGCTGCAGCTAATGGCCCTTGAAAAGGAATGCCAGATATTGCAAGCGCTGCCGATGCTCCAATTAGTGCAGTAATGTCTGTGTCATTTTCAAAATCGTACGCAAGAACTGTACAAATAATTTGTACTTCGTTACGGAATTCTTCTGGAAATAAAGGGCGAATAGGACGGTCAATAAGCCTTGATTTTAATGATTCAGAATCAGATGGTCTTCCTTCGCGGCGCAAAAATCCACCTGGAATTTTTCCAACAGCGAATGTTTTTTCTTGGTAGTGCACACTTAAAGGGAAAAAATCAATATCTGGTTTTGCTTCTCTTTGTGCAACGACAGTGCACAATACAGTTGTGCCACCGTATGTTGCCATTACGGCTCCATCAGCTTGACGAGCAATTTTGCCCGTTTCTAGAACTAGCTTGCGACCAGCCCATTCAATTTCTTCACGTGTAATATTAAACATAAAATTCCTTAGGGGTAAAAATGAGAAATGGAAGAGACACGAACATGCTCTTCCATTAGGTATTTGAAAATAACGAATTGTGAATTTTGTTTTTTCACAAAAGCTTAGCGACGAATATTCAAACGTTGAATCAATGTTTGATAGCGAGGTTCACCAACGCGCTTTAAATAATCAAGCAAGCGACGACGTTGACCAACAAGCATTAACAAACCACGACGAGAATGCAGGTCATGTTTATGTTCTTGCATATGGTCTGAAAGATTTCTAATGCGCTCAGTTATAATGGCGACTTGAACCTCTGGTGAACCTGTATCACCAACTTTTGTTGCAAATTCTTTAATAACTTCTTGTTTACGTTCTGGACTAATCGACACCGAGTTTTCCTTTATTTTAAATGTTAAACACACGATTCGGATAAAACATATTATCTTGTACATGGCCAAGGGCGATAAGTTTATCATCGCACAACACTGAAATGCTTAAGGAATTAACCTCATCCATTTCAACTGCTTGACCATGCCGAATCTTAACGGCCTTTTGAAGCGATACAGATACTGCCGGGATGTCGTCCAGAACAGACCTAATCGGCAACAAAACGCAAGCCAGGGAATTATCGCTTATTTTTTTTATATTTTCCAGTGAAATCGCGCAATCAATGTTAAAATGGCCGACACACGTCCTTTGAAGCATTACTAAATGGCCAACTGTCCCAAGATGCAGTGCAAGGTCACGACCTAATGATCGAACATAAGTGCCAGTGCCGCAGTGCACATTAAGGGTGGCACTTTCTCCGTCATAGTTTTCCAAAGTAAGCTCATAAATTTCAACTTGCCGTGAAGGCATGTCGATATCTTCACCGGCTCGTGCCCTTGCGTATGCCGGCTTCCCTTTAATTTTTATTGCTGAATAAATTGAGGGCGTTTGTTGTATCGATCCTGTAAATAGACTTAAAGCTGACTCTATATCATGCATTGTGGGTCTATGTGCTGATGTGGCAATTACTTCACCTTCAGTATCACCAGTTGCTGTTTGAGTGCCAAAAGAAAGAGTGAATTTATAAGATTTAGGCCTGTTCATTAAAAATGGCATGGTTTTTGTTGCTTCTCCCAATGCCAGGGGTAATACTCCGCAAGCAAAAGGATCTAGGGTTCCTGCGTGACCAATTTTTTTCTGATGAAATAGCCGTTTTACAGCGCTACCAGCTTGGGTAGATGTCATCCCTTCAGATTTATTAAGAATTAACCAGCCATCCATTGAATTAGAATTTATAATAGACAACACAATCAGGCGTTGTTGTTGCTAAATTTAAATGCCCATTACTTACACATCTACCTGATGCTCCTGAAGCATCTTTCACAATTAACTGTCCTTGACCTGGATTCATCGCATTATTTCCCTGGTCAATTTTATTTTTCAAAGCTTGTGCTTGCTTAGGTGTAAGCAAGCCGGCTCCACCCTCTTTAGAAAGCATAAACCAGTGTCCAGGCATTTCTGCAGATGGTTGGAATACTACGGTATAATGTCCACCAAGTTTTGATGTGGGTGCTGTATCGCTATTAAGAATAGAAGCCTTGCTTAAGTGCTGCCAAAATAAGTCTGGCTCTTTTCCTGTAATTTGCCCGTTGCCATCGCCGGAATCAGCACCTGTAAAATGTATTGATGCTTTTGAATCATCTCCTGGAAGCGCTTGATAAGTTTCCTGATACATGCCAACTGATAACGAATAATGTTGAAAATCCTGAACAATTGAGCGAATTTTGGCACTTTCTAAAAGCTCTTGCCCTTTAAAGACTGCGCCAGCAATAATACCGATTACTACTAGTACAATAGACATTTCTATTAAAGAAAAGGCAGGAACACATTTTTGCAAAACTTTTTTCATCAAAATTTTCACTTCTTTCACGTTAGAATCAGTATAAAAGGTTTTGCTTATGAATCAATTACTTGATTTTCAAACTGCCTTACGAGAAGGTGCTTATGCTTTTGATCTTTTACGATATTTTTCAAATTTCCATCAATACGTGCACCAATACGTGAAACAACTTCACCTGCCATATAACTACCTAATTGCAGGCACTCAGAAATTGTCCAGCCTGCAGAAAGTCCATACAAAAACCCACCTGCGAACCCATCACCTGCACCGGTTGTATCTACAACTTTCACATCACGTGCAGGACAAAACCAAATATTTTCGCCATAAACAGCAATTGCTCCAGCTGCACCAAGTGTAATTACAGCACATTTTTCTGTTTCACGTATAAAAGCAATGCATGTTTTTAAGTCGCCCTTGACTAGTTCACAAGCTTCTTCTTCATTCATAATTATCAGGTCAGCCGTATTTTGAAGTAATGAAACAAACAAGTCTCGCTGTCCTTTTACGCATGATGGATCAGAAGCATTTATTACAATGTATCCCTCGTCGTTTTTTGCCTTCTCTAAAGCTTTTAAGTAGATAGGTACTTTATTTTTGCTGTTCAGCCCATATCCTTCTAAAAAGACGATAGAGTTTTTATTAATAGGTATATTTTCAAGATCATTATCTGCTACATTTTCTGTACCAGGGTAGCTACGCATAGTGCGTTGGCCATTAGGATGAACAAATACCAAGCATCCTCCGGTGGGTTCATGGTTGCAGGTGTAAAGTTTAGTATCTATACCTATATCAGTAAGTGACTTTTTCCATAGTTTTCCTTCTTCATCATTACCAATTGTGGTGCCAAAAACAGCCTGTCCACCAAGTTGTGCAAATATAACCGTAGCATTTGCGACTGATCCCCCCGGAATAATAGATGGATTTTTCAGCTGTTTCTTCACACATAGATACTGATCTTTTGTTAAAAAACGAGAATTATTTAGTTCTGCACCATAAGGCGCAAGATCAGGAGATGAGCAGCGAACAACAATGTCTAAGAATGCTGCGCCAATAGCAACAAGAGTTTTCATGAAGAGTATGTATCTAAAAATTTATGAAATCCATGTAAGCATGTTTTTTGAAATGAAGAAATAACCTTCTATTAAATTTCATTACTAAAATTAAAAAGAGAGGATTTTTATGAAAAATTTTATACATCCAATTTTGTATATCATCGCGCTAACGGCTTGTTGTATTGAAATTGATATTTCAGTGCCAAGCTTTCTCAACTTGGTTGTGCATTTTAATACAACTGAATCTTTAGCTCAGCATACAGTTAGCATTAATTTTTTAGGGTTTTTTATAAGCGCATTGGTCGCAGGACCGTTGGCTGATGCTTATGGTAGGCGTCCTATTATGATTATTGGTAATGCAATTTTAATGATAGGAGCAATAGGATGCATATGGGCACCCACAATTTCTATACTACTGTTGGCCAGGTTTGTGCAAGGATTAGGCGCTTCTACCTCAGCTGTAGTTGTTTTTGCCATGATCGCAGATACATACAAAGGGAATAGAGCTACTGAGCTGATAGGTTTAATGAATTGTGTGCTTACTTGTTTGATGGCTGTGTCTCCTATTGCCGGTGCTTATTTAAATGAAGCTTTTGGATGGCGAGGCAGTTACGCAACCGTAGCATTTATTTGCGTAATTTCGTGGGGGTTACTGGTTTTTGCATTGCCCGAAACGTTAGCCATTAAAAGGTCGCTTGATTTAAAAGTCATGTTTACTAACACAAAGAAATTGTTAAAAAGTAAGATTTTCTTGCAAACAAGCATCGCGCCAAGTTTATTGTATGCGGCTTACTTAAGCTTCATCACTAGCGCATCCTTTTTGTATATGGGAACTTTTAAATTATCTATGCATCTCTACGCCTTGCATCAAGCCTTAATTGTGGCTGTTTTTGCATTGGTCAGTTTATTTTCAGGGACTATTTTAAAATATATAGGAAGTTCAAAATGTGTGAGTTTGGGGATCAGCCTAAGTGGTGCAGGAACATTCGCATTTTTATTAATAAGTATTGTATGCCCAAGTGCATTGCTTACTACAGTAACTGTCAGCCTCTTTGCTATAGGTTTTGCATTGATTTATCCACCCATTTTTACTGCATCGTTAGAATTTTTTCCTGATATTAAAGGAATCGCTACTTCACTTGTAATGTCAAAGCGTGCAGTTATTGTGGCTTTTGCAACATGGACAACTGGTTGTTTTTATAATGGCACCCCTACAAGAATTGCTTTGATTATGGCCATTACTGTTGGAGCAGCATTGTTAGCATTAATATATTCACGTAAACAAAAAACACGCCCAAAAATTTAGGGCGTGCTTCTTGAAAAGTATATGCTTATGCTGCGGGTGCAGCTGAAGCTGAGGCTAATGAACTTACCAATGGGTGTGGCACAGATTTATTTAGTATGTCTGCAGTTAGTTGTTTATTATTTGGCACACCGTGTTCTTTAGCTATAGCATCAAGATCTGACATTACAGAAGTAGGGTTTGCAACCGGAGCTGCTGCTGGAATTGTTGCATGTTCTGCAACTGGAGCTTCTGGAAGTGCTTCACCTGGAGCCGCTGCTGGAATTGCTGCATGTTCTGCAACTGGAGCTTCTGGAAGTGCTTCACCTGGAGCTGCGGGTACATCAACCGGAGCCGCTGCTGCATCTAGAGCAACTGCATGTGCCTCTTCTGCTTGACTGAGCGCTTCTTGAGTGTTTTGTGCAACTTCAGCATTATGTTCTGCTATTTGAGCGTTATGTTCCGCTACAGCTGTTGTTTCTGCAACTTTATCATAAGCCTGCGCCGCTACTGTTATCGCCGCATCTCTTTGTTGTGTCACTTGTGCTGTAGCTAACTCAGCTGCGTTTGCTTTAGCTTCTAATTCAGCTTTCTCTTTGTTAAGTTGTGCAGCAACGTTAATAGCATGTTCTGCTTCAGCTTTTATTTTAGCTAGCTCTTCTTCTTTTGCTTTTAATTCATCTTCTTGCTTCGCCTGCAATTCTGCTACTTCTTCCGCTGGCACAGGAGGCTCAGGAATAACGACATCCTCGTTATTATATTTTACTTTTAATCCTGTTATGAACTCTTCTGCTTTTACGTAAGATATGTCTGTTGAAAATTGCACATCTGCCACAAGATCTATTTCTTTGTCGCTGCCTAACATTTTATATGCATTTGACACACTAACATTTACAAATTGTCCGCCGCCTTCCATCGTTGGATCACTTTTCAGCATTGTAGCAATTATAGCGGTGGCCACTTTTGGTTGAGTGCTGAATAATTCAAGTAGGCCCTTCACCAGCTCATAAAACAATTCAGGGTGCTTTTTAGCTTCAGCAGAAGAAGTTAAAACTAAAAATTTCATTCCTTCAAAATCAAATGTTTCTGTTAATGGTGCGCTTGGGTCAATAGCTTGTTCTGCGCTTCCATTGCTCTGAGCTGCTTTTGCTGCAGCAAGTTCCGTCTTAAGTTTTTCAACTTCTTCAGAAGAAGCTCCACTACCAGATCCAGCGGCTTTTTCTAATTCTGCTGATTTCTTAAGAGCTTCTTGTAATTTTGTTGTAGCTTCTTCATTTGGAATTTTAAAGAAACGGGTAAAAGCCTGGCTTGCTAATGTTATGCTTGCATCAGCGCTATATTTTGAATCTCCATAAAAGGCCTCAGCCTTAGGGTCCAGTTTAACTTCAGATATAAAAATCTCATTTTGATCATTCATTAGCGCCCAGTAATGGTCAGCTGGAATATCATGATCAGCATCAAGAGGTCCATTAATATTTCCATCAGCACCTTCTATTTGAATGGTGACAGCACTAGGATCTGAAACCACCATATTGCCTAGCATTCCGAATAATTTTGATTTTTCGTCTTTTGCCGCGCTTGGATCCTTTTTTACCCAAACGTTAACAATTCTATACCCTTTAGAAAGCTCTTGCCCTGGAACAAAAGGGCCACTATGGTGTGTAGGTAATTTACGAAAAGAATCGACTGCATCTTGAGTAATGCCAGAGTCCATGATCGGAATACTGTCGTAAATTGTTTGATCATTTTCTTTATAATAACTGAATTCTATTTCAGGCCCAGGTGTATAAGTTTTTCCATCAGACGAAGAAACCGTTGGAACTTTATATTTTATGGCTTCCTTCGGCGCATCAACCGCAGTCTTATCTCCCGCTGGTTTTACTTCCTCAGCAGCAATAGCAGGAGCCGCTTCTGCTGCTGCACATAATTTGTTTGTCCAAATAAACGCAGTTCCCAATAACAAGGAAAATAATAATTTCTTTTTCATAAATCCAACCCAGAGTTCAGAATTTCTAACCTGAGTCTATTAGATCAAAAAGTAATTAATAAAATATTAAAGGGCCCACAAATATATAGTGGACCCCTTAATAAAATTTATGAAAAGTATTAGGCAGCTTTTTTTACTTGATCAACCAATGCTTTGAAACTCTCTGGCTGGTTCATTGCTAAATCAGCAAGAACTTTTCTGTCAATTTCAATGTTGCTTTTGTGCAATGCGTTCATGAATGTTGAATAAGTTAACCCTAATTCACGAACTGCAGCATTAATACGTTGAATCCAAAGCGCTCTAAAATTACGCTTTTTAACGCGACGGTCGCGATACGCATATAATAACGCTTTCTCTACACGTTGTATCGCTGAACGAAAACAAGTGCTTGAACGACCACGATAGCCCTTGGCCATCTTAATAATTTTTTTATGACGTGCGTGTGTAGTGACGCCTCTTTTTACTCGTGCCATGATGACTCCTTATACGTGAAAATAGTAAGTACGAATGCGCTTTATTTCAGGTGTCGCGCATATTTTCATTCCGCGTGCATTACGTAGAAACTTATTAGAACGTTTACGCATACCATGGCGTTTTCCCGCAGGGGTCATCTTCACTTTACCAGTACCGGTAAGGCGAAAGCGTTTTTTTACGCTACTTTTTGTTTTTAACTTGGGCATTTTATCTCTCTTTAAATAATTAAATATTAATTGTACCGCAGCTAAGGCATGCCCGGGCACTTTACCCCAGCCACGCTGCTATAATTTGTATAAATGGTTTTTTGCAATAAATCAAGAAAACTTTAAGGGAGTTGGCAATAAATTAATTTCTACTAGCTGTAAATTGAGCAAAATCCCTCTAACTCTTTAACTGTAATTGAAAATTAACATTTTATTCACATATCGCTCTTTAGAATAGTGATTAGCTAAGAGTATTTGCTCTTGGTTTAATAGTCATATTAGGGGTGATGGTATGCTGCATGGCAACCTGCAAGATGGGCCTGAAGGTAAAAAGAAGCCCAAAGATAAATCAAAAATGAAGACTAAACAAAAAAAGTCTAGCGAAAAAGCTCAAGAATTTTTTGAGGGCTTTCATCCTAGCATTACAGAAAACATGGAAAAACTGAATGATTTGTATGCAAGCTTTGTATCAAATTTTACGCCTGATAAGCCTAATCCACTCAATATTTTTAGTGCTGAGGTTATGGCAAAAACTTTCGCTGAAACGCATAGAGTTATGGTAAATACTTTTGTGGTGTGTCCTGATGAATGGGATGCGAAACAAAAAAACTACCTAAGTGATTTAGAAGAATTATATCAACGAACAATGGGGCGTTTGCAGGGAGAAGAGGTTGTGCCGATCATTGTGCCTCAAGGAAATGATAAACGCTTTAAGTCTGTGGAGTGGAATGATTTTCCTGTATTTGATTATCTTAAGCAGTCGTACTTACTGCACTGTAAATACATGAATGAGTTAATCGATTCTCTTGAAGGCATGAATCCAAAAACAAAAGAGAAAGCAAAATTTTATGTACGCAGCATGATGGATGCTGCTTCACCAACAAATTCCCCGTTTACGAATCCGGAAGTTTTGAAAGAAACGATCCGAACTCAAGGGCAAAACTTAGTGCATGGGTATCAAAAATTTTTAGAAGATAATGCAAATTCAAATTTTTTAAGTTTGCCAATGTTTACGAATCTTACAGAATTTAAAGTTGGTGAGAATTTAGGAATGACAGAAGGGAAAGTTGTGTATGAAACTCCCTTATTTCAGCTGCTCTACTATAAACCAACTACCGAGTTTGTTTATGGGCGTCCTTTGCTGATGATCCCCCCCTGGATTAACAAATATTATATTTTTGACTTGCAGCAAGAAAATTCATTTGTGGGATGGCTCCTTGAAAAAGGATTTAGTGTATTTGTGCTTTCGTGGATTAACCCAGATGAAACCTATGCTGATCATGGTCTTAGCGATTATGTTATTGATGGAGTGCTTGATGCAGTGCAAAAGGTTTTATCAATTTCAAAACAAGATAAACTAAATCTTTTAGCATACTGTACAGGTGGTGTGGCAGCTACCCTTTTGGCCGGTTATTTGGCTAAGCGTATTGAAAAAAATCCCATAGAAAGCCTTAGTCTTTTGGCGGCGCCAATAGATTTTGATCAAATGGGTGACTTGAAAGTGTTTGTTTGTGAAGACCAGCTAGAGCATTTAGAAAAGCGCGTAAAAAATATTGGCTATTTTCCTGGTGACGAAATGGTTAGGGTGTTTAGTTTTTTGCGTGCGAACGACTTGATATGGTCTAACTACATCAATACATACCTACTTAATAAAGAAACTTTTCCACTTGATTTTCTGTATTGGAATTGTGACACAACGCATATACCAGCGACGCTTCACATGGAATATCTTCGTAATATATTTTTTGAAAATGCGCTTATGCATCCCAATGATTTTCATATTAATGGGGTAGGGGTAGATTTAAAGGCAATTCAAACGCCTATATTCGCATTTGCGACAAGATCAGATCACATTGTTCCTTGGGCATCTGCATACGCAATAAAAGAAATGTGTCCTGACAATACAACTTTTGTTTTAGGGGCTGCTGGTCATGTTGCTGGTATTGTGAACCCGGAACACCGAAAAAAATATTGCTATTGGAAATGTGAAGAGCCTGTTTTAGATTCGTCAGCATGGTTCGAAAATGCAAAAGAAGTACCTGGTTCATGGTGGCCTGAATGGTATCGCTGGATGAAACTCCACTCTGGGAAAAAAATAAAAACTACTATGTGGAAAAGCACAGAAAACATTGAGCCAGCGCCCGGTCGGTATGTTTTATCAACTTCACCCAGCGATAATTTTTAAGAAGTTGTGTTTTTAGCTTTGCGTAATTTTCTATTCTTTGCTAGAAAGAAGTCTGGGGCCTGCTTGGTGGAATCGGTAGACACAGCAGACTTAAAATCTGCCGCCCAAAAGGCGTACCAGTTCGAGTCTGGTAGTAGGCACCATATCTTTTAAAGTCGAATATTTTACGGCTTCACTTCATATTTATGTAATTTATTGTTTCTGATAATACTTTGTTAATATTTTTAATATAACATTAAGTAAATTGACAATATACATGGATCGAAAAAATGAATAAAATAGCAATTTCTCTAATAGCCGTTCTTTATTTAGGATTTTTAGGAACTATTAAAGCTGCAGAATCTGTAGCTCCAGCAGGTCTAAGTGGCGCTGCTCTTCAAAAAGAAGATCAACAAAAGATAGAAAATTTAAAAAGAAAAAAAGAAGAGCTATTAAGAGAAGGTGGAAATGCGTCAGTAATTGATGATTTAATAAAATTAGCGGAAGAAATGTTGGCGCTGAATGACAAGCGCCATAAAGTTCATGAAGCAACTAAAAGTTTTGAAAAAGCTATAGGAATATTTTCAGAAGATATTAAGCAGATCATTGAGAAAATAAATAAAATACTTGATGATCAAGCAACTGCTGCGGTTAATAATGCAAAACTTTCCGCTCTTATTCATCCACAAAGCAAAGACTGAGATGGGACTATAATTTTTTACTTGGAGCGGGCGAAGGGATTCGAACCCTCGACCCCAACCTTGGCAAGGTTGTGCTCTACCCCTGAGCTACGCCCGCTTAAGTGATTACATACTATCTATTTTATAAGGTAGTGCCAAGTGAATTTTTATGATTTTTAGAAAATAAGTAAAAAATAGCGCCAATGCCACCTACAGCTAGCATCAATAATCCCTGTAAAATCCCCAAAGTGAACCCTTTTTCGGGCGGCAACCCATATGCTAGAAGGTAAGCTGTTAAGAAGCTTTCACGTAATCCCCACCCGGAAATAGAAATTGGAATCATGGTAATAAGCAATGAAAATGTATATAAAACACAGCTTTCCCAAAAATTTAAGGGAATTTGCAAGGCAATAATTAATAAATAGAATGCGGCAAAATTTACAAAAGTGGCTGTCAGTCCTGTTATTCCCAAAAAAGTGCAAGGTTTTGAAATAAATTTTTTCCCTAAGGCTAGAATTTTCCATAGTTTATTGATTAGCTTGTAGTTTTGTAAAATGGGAAATCTAATAAACAGCATTAAAATAACAATGCCACCAACTAAAAAACTGTAAGTAGTTAGGGCTATTATTTTTAAGGATGAAGGTAATTTTATAAAAAATAGCATAGGCACACAAATCAAGCCCATGCAAGCAAGTCCTAGAATGCGATCCCATATGATTGCTGAGGTGCTTAGTAAAGTGCTATTTTTCTTGGTGAGCGCGTAAATTCGATAGGCGTCACCGCCAATGCCACCGGGTAAAAGCTGATTAAAAAATGTTCCAGCCCAGGTTAGATTGATCAAAGACTTAAATGAATTTTTAATTCCTATCAATTTTGAAATATAGCAGAGACGAAGGCCATTAAGGCATACGCATAGACTCATCGTTAGTAAGGCATAGCTGTAAGTGGAAACTGGAAGTTCTTTGAAAACTGAGTGTAGCTGATCAAGGTTTACTTGACGTAATACCCACCACAACGCCAAACCAGAAAATACAATCTTGAAAAATAAAAGCATACTATGCTGAAAGATTTTCTGTAGCTGCATCCATGCTAGTTTGAACATAAATCCAGCCAGAATAAAGGGTTATGCCAGCTGCAATCCACAATAATAATTCTCCTATAGCTTGAAGCGCTATAGGGCTATGCCGTGGATCTATATACAGCAATACAGCCAGTGCAAGCATTTGAATGGTTGTTTTTATTTTTGTAAGAAAATTTACCGATAGTAAAACTCTAACCTCAGCTAAATATTCACGTAAGCCTGAAACAAGAATTTCACGGCATAGAATAATAACAGCAGCTAAAATGCTGAATTTTGAAATGCGATCAAATCCCACAAGCATTAGTAAGGTTGATGATATCAAAAGTTTATCAGCAATAGGGTCTAATATTTCCCCAAAGCGTGTCTCTTGATTGAATTTACGCGCAATGAACCCATCAAGATAATCAGTAATGCATGCAAGCACAAAAAGACAGGCTGCTATAAGGCGCGGAGTTGGGTAATTTATAAAAAAAGTTATTAATATAAATGGAATTAAACCAATGCGTGCAAGGGTTAACGTGTTGGCAAGGTTCTTAAAATTCACCATAGCATTCCTACTATTTTATTGACTAGATAATGCCGTAATTCATGAGAGATGGCAAATATTAGAAGAGAATAAGTTACACATTTTCTAGCTTAGACTCATCTATTGTAATTGGTGGATGCATTTTTTCTTGCGCTGAGAATGATTTAGAAGAGTCTGTAGCTTTTTGTAATATGTCGTTGAGCGACTTTATTTTTCTAATGGCAGGTTTGTGCTTTTTGATTTTTTCGGTCTGCATTGTTTGCATAAGTGTTGATGTTTCAGGTTTTTTTGTATTAAGTATTGGGGCTGTTCCGACTATTCCACGTACCAAGTTAACTTCGGTAAAAGCTCCAATGCGTAATCCAATAGCTGAAACAATTTCTCCACGTTCTTTGCTATTTGTAAAAAATATAATCTTTTTTGGGGCAAACTGAGTCCAAACCCAAAGCTGATTAATAACTAAGCCTAAAATCTCGCCTAGGGGCTGGCTTTGACAAAGCACAATCCCAAAACGACATGAGGGCATACTGCCTTCAAAGCCACGAAAAATCTCATTGCTTAGGCTAAAATTCTCTTCAAAGGGCAAAGCGCTCTTTGTAATACTATTTTGCCAAAACATAGTTTCAGAAGAGTGTTCAGCCAAATATAGCACTCTGGCGCCTTGTTTCTTAAGTGCAGTTATCGAATCAGCTACTTTTTGGTTTTGTATAGTGGCAAATTTTGCGCCGGTAGCTTTTGGATAGAAAAGAGCGCCTTGCAAATCTACAAGGATAAGCAAATTTTGTTCTTGAGCAGGTAGAGGCTGATTTTCTTGTGTGTGTTCAAGAGCCTCTCCCCAACTTAAGGGCATAAAAGCAATGATAAAAAGCCAACGAATCATAAATATAGTGTTTGATATTTCTATGCTGAATGCAAGTAGGCTGCGTGACCTCTTAAAATAAATTAAAATTTTTGTTTAAAACTTTGATTTTTGTGCAAAAATTTTGTATATTGTTAGCACTGTCAGTCAATGGCTGCTAAAAACAAAAATATTTAGGAGAAAGCTATGTCACGTGTAATCGGAATAGATCTTGGTACAACAAACTCATGTGTTGCCGTAATGGAAGGAAACACAGCAAAGGTTATTGAAAATACCGAAGGTGCTCGCACAACACCATCAATGGTTGCCTTTACAGAAGGCGGAGAGCGTTTAGTGGGGCAACCTGCGAAGCGTCAGGGCGTTACTAACCCAGAAAATACACTTTTTGCGATCAAGCGTTTAATTGGTCGTACGTTTAATGACCCTATGACTCAAAAAGACATGGGTTTGGTGCCTTACAAAATTGTTTCTGGTGATAATAAAGACGCATGGGTAGAAGCGCATGGGGAAAAATATAGTCCAAGCCAGGTTAGCGCATTTATTTTGCAAAAAATGAAAGAGACTGCAGAAAATTATCTGGGTGAAAAAGTTACTCAAGCAATTGTAACTGTTCCAGCTTATTTTAACGACGCGCAACGTCAAGCTACGAAAGATGCTGGACGTATTGCTGGCTTAGAAGTTCTGCGCATTCTTAACGAACCAACTGCAGCAGCTTTGGCTTACGGTCTTGAGAAAAAAGCTACAGGCACAATCGCTGTTTATGATCTTGGTGGCGGTACTTTTGACGTATCAATTCTTGAAATTGGTGATGGTGTTTTTGAAGTGAAATCTACCAATGGCGATACTTTCCTTGGCGGTGAAGACTTTGATGCTCGTGTTATTGACTGGATTGCAGATGAATTTAAAAAAGAACAATCTATCGACCTTAGAAAAGACAAGCTTGCTCTTCAACGTTTGAAAGAAGCTGCTGAAAAAGCAAAAATTGAACTTTCAAATTCAATGCAAACTGACATTAATTTACCATTTATTACGGCGGATGCAAGTGGTCCAAAGCATTTGAATTTGAAGCTTACTCGGGCAAAATTTGAATCGTTGGTTGACGAATTAGTTCAGCGCACTATTGATCCTTGTAAATCAGCGTTACGTGATGCTGGCTTGCAGCCAAATCAAATAGACGAGGTTATTTTGGTAGGTGGAATGACTCGTATGCCAAAAATATTCGAAACAGTGAAACAACTATTTGGTCGTGAACCACATCGTGGTGTGAATCCTGATGAAGTTGTGGCAATTGGTGCTGCAATTCAAGGTGGTGTTCTAAAAGGTGACGTTAAAGATGTGTTGTTGCTTGATGTTACGCCTCTTTCTTTAGGAATTGAAACTCTTGGTGGAATCTTTACTCGTTTGATAGATCGCAATACAACTATTCCAACGCGTAAAAGCCAAGTATTTTCAACAGCTGAGGATAATCAAACAGCCGTGACAATTCGTGTGTTCCAAGGAGAACGCGAAATGGCAGCTGATAATAAAACTCTTGGTCAGTTTAATTTAGAAGACTTGCCGCCAGCGCCACGTGGAATTCCACAAGTTGAAGTGACTTTTGACATTGATGCAAATGGAATTGTGCAAGTTTCTGCCAAAGATAAAGCAACAGGCAAAGAACAGCAGATTCGCATTCAAGCTTCTGGTGGTCTTTCTGAAGAAGATATTCAACGCATGGTCAAAGAAGCTGAAGCTAACGCTGAAGATGATAAAAAGCGCAAAGAAACGATTGAAGCAAAAAATCATGCCGACGCTTTAGTGCATTCTACAGAAAAAGCCTTGTCTGAACACGGAAGTGCGGTTACTGAGGAAGAAAAAACAGCAATCGAAACTGATTTGGCAGCCTTAAAGGAAGCTTTAATTAAGGAAGATAAAGATGATATTCAAGCAAAAATGCAAACGCTTGCTCAGTCATCAATGAAACTTGGTGAAGCTGCTTACAAAGCATCTCAACCAACAGAAGGCGATGCTTCGGCGTCGGCTACAGAAACACCAGAAGGTGAAACTATAGTGGATGCTGAATACGAAGATAAAGAAGACGATCGTAAAAAAGCATAATGACTAATGGATGGGGGAGTAATAACTCTCCCATCTATATTGACCTTTAGGGAAAATTCTCTTAAATTACAAATTACCGCGGGTGTAGCTTAGTGGTAAAGCTCCAGCCTTCCAAGCTGGCCATGTGGGTTCGATTCCCATCACCCGCTCCAAAATTATTTCTTTCCAGTAATTCACCCATTTACGAATCTTTTTAATCGCGATAAACTAAGTCAAAATTTTTAACAAATCTTTTAAGGGATTATCATGTCAAAAGAGAAATTTTCAAGGAACAAACCGCACTGTAACATAGGAACGATTGGTCACGTTGACCATGGAAAGACATCGTTAACAGCGGCGATTACAAAAGTATTAGCTGAAAGCGGTGGCGCACAATTCATGGCGTATGACCAAATTGACAAAGCACCAGAAGAAAGAGCGCGCGGAATTACGATTTCGACGGCACACGTTGAGTATGAAACAGCGAATCGTCACTATGCACACGTTGACTGCCCAGGACACGCTGACTATGTAAAGAACATGATCACCGGTGCTGCACAGATGGACGGAGCAATTTTGGTAGTATCAGCAGCTGATGGCCCAATGCCTCAAACACGTGAGCATATTTTGTTGGCGCGTCAGGTTGGAGTTCCAGCATTGGTTGTGTTCATGAACAAAATTGACATGGTTGATGACGAAGAATTGGCTGACTTGGTTGAATTAGAAGTTCGTGAACTTCTTTCGCTATACGGCTTTCCAGGAGATACTATTCCAATCATCAGAGGTTCTGCATTGTGTGCACTAGAAAGCCGCGATGATGCAATCGGTAGAGAAGCAATTCTAAAGCTTATGGCTGAAGTTGATGCATCTATTCCACAGCCGGCACGTGCTGTTGATAAGCCATTCCTGATGCCAATTGAGGATGTGTTCTCAATTTCAGGTCGTGGTACGGTTATTACAGGTCGTGTAGAGCGCGGTATTGTGAACGTTGGCGACGAAATGGAAATCATTGGAATTCGTCCAACGACAAAGACAATTGTAACGGGCGTGGAAATGTTCCGTAAGCTGCTTGATCAAGGTCAGGCTGGTGATAACATCGGTGCACTTCTTCGTGGTACAAAGCGTGAAGATGTAGAGCGTGGTCAAGTATTGGCGAAACCAGGAAGCATAACGCCACACACAAACTTTGAAGCAGAAGCATATATTCTGACCAAAGATGAAGGTGGACGTCACACACCATTTTTCACGAACTATCGTCCACAGTTTTACTTCCGTACAACGGACGTAACAGGCGTGGTAACGTTGGCAGCAGGTACCGAGATGGTAATGCCTGGAGATAACGTGAATGTGAATGTGGAATTGATTGCACCAATAGCAATGGACGAAGGTTTACGTTTCGCAATTCGCGAAGGTGGACGTACTGTCGGTGCTGGTGTCGTTGCTAAAATTCAAAAATAATTGGATCTCAGCGTAAGTTGAGAGATGAAAAATTATGAAACCCCTATTAGCTTATGCTAGTAGGGGTTTTTATTATCTTCATCTTGCAAAAATTTTATGGCATTGACTAATGAAATTATTAAGTCGCTGTTGAAGAGCTTCTCCAGCAGAACGATGCAACGCCAAAACTCTGTAACTAGATGGTTTTGGCTGCCATTCAACTGGGTGCAAATTCATTTTAAGTGCTAAAAAATCTGGAAGAAAGCCAACTTCATTTGAACATGCGCATATGTCTGCAATTAAAGACCAGCTTGGAATTCGTGCTTTAATTTCTAAGCGATTTTTATAAAGATGTTCCCATCGTTGTATAAGGCTTAAAACTTCCACTTGATTTTCTGGCAAAATAACAGGCCCTATAGGCGTATTCGCAGAAGAAGAATAAAGCTGAAAAAATCCTACTCCTACTTCAACAGATGTCGCTTCTTCCCAAGGTGCGTTATCTGGCACAAGTGCAATATCTGCTTCGTCCCTTAGAACTGCGCCGTAAGCACGATCAGGGCGCATTAAGTTAAGGTTAACTGACTCAATAGACAAAAGCGCCGGAACAACAACACGTGCTATAGCATGGGTGGTCGCAAGGCGAATAGGTCTAGGACTGTCTATTGCAATAGAATCTCGAAATTTTTTCAGCCACTCTTCAGCTTTGGGGACAAGAGTAGAGCCCTCGTGAGTTAAGCGGAAGCATCTTTTTTCATGAGTGCATAGTGGACGCTCAAAAGCTGCTTCTACTCGTAAAATAGCTGTGCTTGCCGCGCTTTGGCTTAAGTTATGAAAGGATGCAGCTTTGCTTAAGCTTTTTAAGTGTGCAGCTGTTATAAAAAGCTCTAAATCAGAAATTCGTAGGTGGCTTAAGCGATTCATGCTTTTATAAGACCTATATATCTATTTTTTCGATATTGCATATTAATTATATCGACAATACAAAAAATCAGCAATGTAATATGATGACTATATTATGAAACTAAAAAGCAAAGCAGCAGTAATGAAAGCTCAAGAGAAGATTCTTCAATTTTTTATTCGCATATGTCGGTTTAATTTTGGCACATTTGAAAAAGAAGAATTCAAAAAGTTCTTACGAATGGGAAGTATTTTTGCGCTTATTATTGGGGTTTATTGGACCCTTCGTCCTTTAAAAGATTCTATTTTTATGCAATTGGTCGATAAAATGTATCTGCCATACGCAAAAACTATTTCAGTATTGGCATTGCTGCCATTAGTGATGTTTTATACAAAATTATTGGGAAGAACATCGCGAGAAAAAATGTTGGTCATATTGCCAGCTTTTTATGGCATTAGCATTTTATGTTTTGGCATTCTTATTGGTGCTGCGCAGGCATCCCCTGAAGAAATAGCTGCTCGTTCAATGGTTCCATTTATAGCTACTCAAGCACTGGGGTACATTTGGTATATGTTTGTCGAAAGCTTTGGCTCACTTGTTGTTGCATTATTTTGGGCTTTTGCAACTGACACAACCGAAGCTCCTTCAGCAAAAAGAGGTTTTCCTTTAGTTGTGGCAATTGGTCAAATGGGCGGAATTCTTTTTCCTTATACAATTGGAGGCCTTCCTCATCGGCTTGGGCTGGAAACGGACACTCTTTCCATGAGTATTCTTGGGATTCTATGCCTTACACTTATTCCTTTAGTTAAATACTTTTTAAAAGTAACACCCAGTAATCTTTTGACCTCATTCGGTGAAAACACCAAAAAAGAAGAAACAAATCACGAACCAGGTTTCTTTGAAGGTTTAAAATTAATGCTAGCTCACCGTTATTTGGTTTGTATTTTTGCGGCAAATTTTATTTATGAACTGATTGTTACCATCTTTGATTTTAATTTTAAACTAGCAGCAGGCACAGCCTATACAGGTGTGGCGCTTAGTAATTACTTAAGTCTTTATGCATCAAGCGTGAACACTGTTTCATTATTATGTTTGCTTTTAGGCATAAGCAATGTAACGCGCTTTTTAGGTGTTGGAGTGGCCTTGGCTTCTATGCCAATTATTGTAGGCTTTGCTTTGTTTGGATTTTTAACACTTGATTCATTGTCATTCTTATTTGCGTTAATGGTTGGATCGAAAGCCATTAATTACGCTCTAAACGGTCCAGCTTTGAAGCAGCTTTATATTCCCACAACTTCTGATGTGCGTTTCAAAGCACAAGCATGGATTGAAACTTTTGGCTCACGCGCTTCAAAAGAAGCTGGCTCACTATTCAACATGTTGTTAAGGCCTATGCAGTCCATTTTTGGGGTAGTAGCAGGTAGAGCTCATTATCTTACTCTAAGTGGAGCCATTGGCTTTCCATTACTAGTGTTGTGGTTTGCGATTGCAGTTTATTTAGGGAGAAATTTCCATAAAGCAATTGATGAGAAAAAAGTGATTTGTTAGAAAGGGAGCCACTATAACTTCTTTTTACAAACTGATAGACTCCTTTCATGCGTAGTATTTATGTTTTTTTATGAGCAATGTCTTAAAATCGCTTGGGTGCGATTATATTTACCAAGATACTCCGGTAGATTTTAAAAGTGCACCGGCAGTTGCCCGTTCAAATGTTCAATCTGAACATCCGGCATATGCTTGCAAAACGTTGGAAGAGCTTAAAAATGCTATGCTTACTTTTAAAGGATGTGCATTAAAAGAAACAGCCATTAACACCGTTTTTTGTGATGGTAATCCAAAAGCGGATGTTATGTTGGTTGGCGAAGCTCCCGGAGCAGATGAGGATGCACAAGGTCTGCCTTTTGTTGGACAAAGCGGGCAGCTTCTTTGTAAAATTTTTCAAGCAATTGGCTTGCCCCGTGACAAGCTATATATTTCAAATATTCTACCGTGGAGACCACCTGGAAATCGCACGCCAACAAATGAAGAAATTGCAATTTGTCAGCCATTTATTGAACAGCATATTCATTTGGTAAAACCAAAACTGCTGGTTTTTTTAGGGGGTGTTTCGGCAAAAACACTTTTAAAAACAACTGAAGGAATTACCAAACTACGCGGTCAATTTCACGAATACAAAACGCAGCATGGGGATGTTATTCCTTGTTTTGCAACTTATCATCCGGCGTATTTAATGCGTTCACCTGGACAAAAAGCCCAGGTGTGGCATGACATGTTGAAAATAAAGTTGCGGTTGTTGGCTAACGCTTAGTAATCAAGCTTAGGGTGCGAATCTTTACATAGTCTCAAAAGCAACCAGCTTAACAGCAAGCATACTGGCACTGCGTATATTGCTTGTTGATAATCTGCAGCAGAATACATACGTGCGCCTGCGCTATCTAATGACCCAGTCCAACCACTATCTAAAATCCATCCCATTAGGGGCTGAAATATAACGCCGCTCAGCATAACAATGGCATTTGTATAAGCCATAGCTGTTCCGCTTATTTGGTTTGATGTACGTTCTTTTACAACACTAAAGCAAAGAACCTGTCCGCCAAGCCATAAACCACCTAAGAACAATGCGGCAACCGTTGGAAAGTACCCAATGCTTTGCGCATATGATCCCACAAAAAAGCATACAGCACTGGCTATTGCTGACATTTTCATCATCTTGATATAGCTTTTTTGCTTGAAGGCGAGTTTTGCAATAATTGGGCTGCCTATTGCCATCCCAATAAATACCATTGTGCTTGCAAATGACGCCCATTCATTATTAACTTCTAAAGAATTCATTAAGAAGGGAACTGCCCATAATTCAGCGAATGAAGATATTGGTACATACATTAATCCACCAATAACTGCAGCTAAAAAGATCTGTTTGTCTGAAGCTAAAATGAATAATGATTTGCGTAATCCGGCTGCTGACTCAGGTGTTTTTGATTTGCTCAAAGATCCTTTTTTTGGTTTATTACGAATAAGTGTCCAGCAAAGAATTGTTACGGCAAGTCCTGCATAAGCTAACCATAAGGTCGCTTGTTGCCAAGTGGTATAGTTCACTAATTTTGCCAAGGGGACGCCAGCGAAGGTGCCGCCAATTGTGCCAAGCATGTTTGTAAGCCCTGCTATAAAAGCAAATCTTCCCGCGGAAAACCAATCACTGGCTAATTTTAGGCAAGCAATAAATGCACATGCAGAACCTGCACCCACTAAAAACCGTGCAATTTCAGCGACTGTAATATCAGTTGTTGTGGCAAAAATCCAAGTTCCCGTTGTGCACAGAATGCATGAGATCGTTATTACTAATCTGGCTCCAATTTTATCAAGCAGCATTCCACAAGGAATTTGCAATGGCACATATGCCCAATAATAAATTGATGTAAGCAGCCCTAGCCTAGTAGCGTTAATGGAAAAAGTGTCCATAATGTCCTGAGCCATTACACCGGCGCCTGCGCGCAATATCATTTCGTACCAATAAAAAATTGCAGCAGCTACCCATACAGCCCATGCATTAACAATTACCGGCTTTCGATTTGTGTTGGTGGGTGAGGGAACTTTGGGGTTACTTGAACTATGCATGCCTGACTTCTTCACTTTAATTTTCCTTAAGTTTATGTGTTGGCGTTATTCGCGCTAAATTTCTATTTTTTACTAACAAATTGCATTGATTGAATTGCTATAAATCCAAAAATGCTAATTAGCATTAGGTAAAATGCAGGTGCCGTTAATAGCTCGGTTTTATAGATTAACCACGTGGAAAACCAAGGGGCCGTTCCACCAAAAATGGCGGCACTGACATTGCAAACAAAAGAACTGGCTGAATATCTGACATCCACAGGAAACAATTCAACAATTGCTACAGGCAGAACTCCATAAACAGCTGCCATGACAATGGCGAAAAACATTTGCATTAGCCAGCACTGAAGAACATCACCTTGGGAAAAAATCACAAATGCCGGGTAAGATAAAATCAAAAAAGATGTAGCAGCAAAATACATGATTTTTTTATAACCAAACTTATCGGCAGCTATTCCGAACATAGGAATGCATATGACCATGAAAAGTAAATTCACGGTGTTCATTTGCAAAGCTGTCTGAATAGGCATTTTTGCATAAGTTGTTAAATATGTTGTCATGAAAGAAAATAAAATATAAATGCCAACGACATCAAATAAGATAAATCCCATAGCTTGGGCAATTTTTTGTTTGTGATCTTTGAAAATAGCCATAATTGGCAGTCTAGTTTTTTCACTTATTGTGTTTTTCATGCTTTGAAAATATGGTGTTTCTTCTGTATTTTTTTGAATATAAACACCAGCAAATAAGGCAATTAAACCAAGCAAAAATGGAATTCTCCAGCCCCATGCTTGCAATTCATTTTCACTTAATATGTTGCTAAAAAGTACAGCCATAGCAGAGCCCATTAAAAAGCCAACTATTACGCCGACCGTAACTAAACTACCTGCAAAACTTCTTTTATCAGCATGTGCATGCTCAATGGCAAAAACAAATGATCCCCCGTAATTTCCGCCAACAGCAAGTCCTTGAACTAATCGGATAATTACCAAAAAGATTGGCGCTAGAAGGCCAATTTGCTGATAAGTGGGAATAACACCAAGTAAACAGGTAGAGATGGCCATCATGACAACTGATAGAGAGAGTGCCTTGCGACGTCCTAGTCTATCGCCAATATAACCAAAGAGAATAGCCCCGAGAGGGCGCATAATAAACCCAGTGGCGAACACAGCAAAAGCTGACATAATCTCCATGGTTTTATCGGCATGTGGAAAGAAATTTTTCCCAATAATTACTGCAAAATAGCCATAGACCGCGTAATCATACCATTCAAACATAGTGGCCAGAGCCCCTGCCGCAATGTTTCTATAGCTTGATTGTGTGGTGATTTCAACGGGACTATTTGTACTTTTCTTTTTAGCCACAAGCAAACCTTTTTCTAAACTCATATGCCTTATAAACCTTGAGTAATAACATATTCATGCCAATATAACAAAAATAGCAGTTTCAAACTGTATATTCGTTTGTGGGAATTTTTACTTTTTGTAAGTTTCTTGAATAAAGAAAACAATAACTCTGCCAAGCAGAAATGCAAAAAGCACTGCAGATAAGGCAAATTGATAATCTTTCAGTGCATAAAGCGGGGCGCCATCAGCACTAAAATTACCGTCCCATGAATAGTCAATTAATTTTCCAAGCAAGGGTTGAAAAATAAAACCGCTTGCCATGCAAAGTGCATTGGTGAACCCAACCGAAGTCGCACTGTATTTTCTCGGGTTATTTTCTTGAACAGTTGTAAAGTAAAGAATTGAAAAGCCAGAAGCAATTCCTGATAAAAACATTGCCGCAAGCACTGGGTAAAATGAAAGCCCAGGAGCATATAAAACGACAGAAAACCCGATGAATGTCCAGGTGACAGACAGAGCCATAACCTTGCGACGGCTTTTCCAATAATCTGATAATTTAGAGCTTACTGAACAGCCAATAGCATATCCAACCAACACCATAATGCCCCCACATGATGCTAATTCATTACTGATGCCGAAGCGTTGCATTAAATACGGAGTGCCCCATAATTCGGCAAAAACGCATAAGGGTAAAAACATCATTAAGCTATATAGACCAACTAACCAGTTTTGAGGCTTTGCAGCAATAATTTTAAGACCATCTAAAAGACCGCCTTCTGCGCTTTGTGATTTTTTGTGATCAGGTTTATCTTTTATCACGAACCAAGAAACAATCATTACAACAACACCAACTGCTGCGGCAATAAGCATGGCGTTACGCCATCCTTGACCATTGGAAAGTTTTGCGAAGGGAAACCCGGCGACCATTCCGCCAAAGGTTCCCATCATCATGGATATACCTGCGATGAAGGCAAATTTTGATTTATCAAACCAAACGGATGCAATTTTTAAGCAGCAAATGTATGCACATGCTGAGCCAGCACCAATTAAAAATCTACCAAACTGCGCCCATACCACAGAATGACTAGTTGCAAAAACAACGGCACCAATCACACAAAGGAGTGCCGAAATAGTTACAACCATACGTGGGCCAAATTTATCAGTGATGACGCCGCATGGAATTTGTAATGGCACGTAAGCAAAATAATAAAAAGCAATCAATGTACCAACAGCTCCTGCTGAAATGCCAAAGTCTGCTATAAGCTCATTGGTGATTACACCTGGCGATGCACGTAGAATGTATTCATAAAGGTAAAATGACCAACCACAAGCAAGAATAAACCAGGCTTTTGAAGGAGCAGAAACATCTTCTCTCTTTTCATTTTTAACGCTGCTATCGTTTACCTTATTTGCCAAGGACATATTTTTCCCAAATCTCTTTTATCGTTAGTAACACTCAACAGTAGCATATAAAGAGCAAGCTAATCAAAAACTATGTTATTTTTTGAAGAAAATTAGCTTATATGTCTTAATAAGATTTTTAAATTTCAAAAAGAGGAATGCTCTTTAATAAAATTGCAAACTTTGCTGATAATAGGGTAGAAATTTTTTCTGTATTGCTATGCACAGACTTCTGGAAATTTTATTTTTTTGTTCACTTGGGGCAACTATTATAGTCTTGGGGCTTGGGCTCAGCACGATGTTTTCAAAGTCATCAAATCGTTTAGTGCTAAGCAATCGCCTTATGCGCTTGCGTGTTATGCTGCAAGGCCTTAGTATAATGCTGTTTCTATTATTAATATTATTAAAGTGAAAAATATTCGAAATTTTTCGATCGTTGCTCATATCGATCACGGAAAATCTACTTTAGCTGACCGTCTTATTGAATTTTGTGGTGGCGTTGAAACCAGAGATATGAAGGAGCAAATCCTTGATTCTATGGATATCGAACGCGAACGCGGCATTACTATTAAGGCTCAAACTGTTCGTTTGAAATATAAAGCAAAAGATGGTCAGACATATAATTTGAATCTTATGGATACACCAGGACATGTGGACTTTGCTTATGAAGTGAGTAGGTCTTTAGCTGCATGTGAGGGATCATTGTTAGTAGTTGATGCAAGCCAAGGGGTTGAAGCGCAAACTCTAGCGAATGTTTACCAGGCTATCGATAATAACCATGATATTGTTACAGTTCTGAATAAAATTGATCTGCCAGCAGCAGAGCCTGATCGTATCCGGCAACAAATTGAAGATGTTATTGGCCTAGATGCATCAGATGCGGTGTTGATTTCTGCTAAAACAGGCTTAGGTATTCAAGATGTTTTAGAAGCTATCGTTCATAGATTGCCGCCTCCGCGCAATTCAGATGACTTAGAAGCTGCTAAAAAACCTTTGAAGGCATTGCTGGTCGATAGTTGGTACGATCCATACCTTGGGGTAATTATTTTAGTCCGTATTATGGAAGGCGTTCTAAGGGTTGATCAACGTATAAAAATGATGAATGCCGGTGTTGTTTATGACGTCGATCGGGTAGGTTTTTTTACTCCAAAGCAAGAGCTGAAAAAAGAATTAAACCCAGGTGAAATTGGCTTTATAACAGCTAGCATAAAAAGCGTAGCTGACTGTAAGGTTGGCGACACTATTACTGACGATAAAAAACCGACGGCTGAAGCATTGATTGGTTTTAAACCTTCAGTTCCAGTAGTTTTTTGTGGGTTGTTTCCATCAGATGCTGCTGAATTTGAACATCTGCGTGATAGTTTAGCTAAGCTTCACTTGAATGATGCAAGTTTTCATTTTGAAGCAGAAACTTCAGCAGCTTTGGGTTATGGCTTCCGATGCGGGTTTTTAGGTTTATTACACCTTGAAATTATTCAAGAACGGCTTGAGCGTGAATTTAATCTAGACTTAATTACTACCGCTCCAAGCGTTGTTTATAAAATTCTCTTAAAAACTGGCAAGGTTCTTGAACTGCATAACCCCACAGATATGCCTGATGTGGTCCGAATTGAGCGCATTGATGAGCCATGGATTAAAGCCACAATTATGGTGCCTGATGAGTTCTTGGGGTCGGTTCTAAACCTTTGCACAGAACGTCGTGGTGAACAGGTAGACTTAACCTATGCAGGCAATCGCGCCATGGTTGTGTACAAATTACCTTTGAATGAAATAGTCTTTGACTTCTATGATCGCTTAAAATCAATTACTCGTGGTTACGCTTCTTTTGACTATCAAATAGAAGAATATCGCGAAGGTGATTTAGCAAAAGTTACAATTTTGGTGAACGCAGAGCCAGTTGATGCGCTTGGTATGATTGTGCATCAAGGGCGAGCTGAAAGCAGAGGGCGAATTCTATGCTCTCGTTTGAAGGATCTTATTCCTAGACAGCTTTTCAAAATTGCGATTCAAGCAGCGATTGGCGGAAAAATTATTGCCCGTGAAACAGTTTCTGCTATGCGTAAAGATGTTACAGCTAAATGCTATGGTGGTGATATTAGTCGTAAGCGTAAGCTTTTAGATAAGCAAAAAGCTGGTAAAAAGCGTATGCGACAATTTGGCAATGTTGAAATTCCGCAAAGCGCGTTTATTGCGGCATTAAAAATGGATGATGACTAAAATTTCAAGAGGGTTTTTATGAAAAAAATAGCAATAATACTCACGGCCCTTATAGCCAGTGGATTAGGATATTTTATGTACAAAAAACAGGAGAACCATTCTATGAATACTCAGCTAATTCCACGAGAAGTTTTGTTTGGAAATCCTGAAAAAGCAGCGGTAAAATTAAGCGCCGATGGTGAGCGCTTGTCATATTTGGCAAATTTAAACGGCGTGCTGAATATTTTTATTGCAAACCGAGACACACCAAACGAAAGCACACCAATTACAAAAGATACTAGCAGAGGAATTCGACGTTATTTCTGGCTGTATGACAATCAGCACATTGTCTACCTGAAAGATGATGGAGGCGATGAGAATTGGCGTATTCACGTGGTCAATGTTTCCACAAAAGAAGATAAGATTTTTACCCCTGAAAAAGTTAACGCACAAATTTATCATGTGTCCGATAAATTTCCTGAAGAGATTTTGGTTGGATTAAACGATCGTGACCCTTCATACCATGATGTGTATCGCTTAAATATTTTAACTGGTGAAAAAACACTTATTTTGCAAAATGACCGTCATTTTAGTGATTTCATTTTTGACGATGATTACAATTTGCGTTTTGCAACAATCACAACCGAAGGTGGTGGCGCTGAATCATTTAAAGCAATTCCAGCTGGTGAACCAGGGAAATACACTTGGGAAAGCTTTATGAAAGTTGGCCTTGAAGACGTTTATACAACACAACCATTAGGGCTAACTAATGAAGGCAATATTTTATACATGCTTGATAGCCGCGGTCATGACTTGAATGTATTAAAGGAAATCAATCTCATCACTAAAGTTGAAACAGTTTTGGCTCAAGGAAAAAAAGCTGATATTGGCGGAGTTATGTCTCACCCACATACAGGGGTAATTGAAGCATATTCAACCAATTATCTGTGTACTGAATGGACATGTTTAGATAAAGAAATTGAAGTTCACTTCAATACCATCAAGCAAACTTTAAAAGGTGAAGTGAATGTCGCAAGTAGAACGCTAGATGATAATCTTTGGGTTGTTGCTGATCTGAAAGATGATGGGCCTACTGGGTATTATTTGTATCAAAAAGCCAAAAAAGCTCTAACATTTCTGTTTAACCAGCGTGAGAAATTAACGAGCCACCAATTGGCAAAAATGGAAGGTGTAGTCATTAAAGCGCGGGACGGTTTAGAACTACCTTCCTATCTTACAAAACCAATTAATGTTAAGGGTCCTGTGCCATTAATTCTTTTGGTGCACGGTGGGCCAGTTGCACGCGATGATTGGGGTTATGACCCAGAAGCTCAGTGGCTTGCTAATCGTGGGTATGCCGTACTGCAAGTGAATTATCGTGCCTCTACTGGTTTTGGTAAATCTTTCATTTCAAAAGGTGACCGAGAATGGGGCGCTAAAATGCATGAAGACTTGCTAGATGCTGTAAGCTGGGCAATTAAAGAAGGTATCGCTGATCCTGCAAAAATTGCTATTTATGGTGGTAGTTATGGTGGATATGCTGCTCTTTGGGGTGCAACACACTCTGGAGATGTGTTTAAATGTGCTGTAGATATTGTTGGTCCATCTAACTTGCAAACACTTATGGCGACAATTCCACCATACTGGAAACCTTTCTTGGAACAATTATACCAAAGAATTGGTGATAATCGCACAGAAGAAGGTTTGGCTTTATTAAAAGAACGCTCTCCATTAACCCATGTTGATAAAATTCATATTCCTGTCTTAATTGCTCAAGGTGAAAAAGACCCTCGTGTAAAACAAGCTGAATCTGAACAAATTGTCGCAGCTATGAAAGCAAAAAACTTGGGCTACATTTATATGTTATTTATGGATGAAGGGCACGGATTTGCAAGACCTGAAAATAAATTTGCATTTTATGCGGTTGCTGAGCGCTTCCTTGCTGATAATTTAGGCGGTAAATTCGAAGTTATGACTAATGAGTTTGATAAAACGACATTAGCGCCTGAGCATAAAACAGAGTTAGTAGCACGTTTTAATAAGGCTTAAGCCTTAGACTCATTCGCATAAAGTCCCCAAACTTGCTTGCGAGAAACCCAGCCTTTGAAGCGACCCTGGTCGTTGCGAATTTCTATTTTGCACCAATTTGGTTGGGCTTCTAGCATTGTCGCTACTACTCCTGGTTCTATGCGCGCAATAATTTCTGATTGCTCATCTGGCTTACCATGGAGGCTCTGTATGCTTCCCATCACGATAACCATACGCTTTCCCGAAAGCAGGCTTTTATGCACCCAACCTTCAGTCCCTTGATGGTCACGAATTCGTCTCCAGGTATCAAATTCCGCAATAATTTCAACAGGTAATCCTTGGCGTACAAATCTCCATTCAATTGGATAGTTATTTCCTGGCCCTACATGCATGTGAATTGATGCTGATCGAAGCGATACAAACCTAGGTAATAGTTGTCCTTGGCTTGCAAAAATAGCACCGCAAAAAATAATAATGAGAAAGCGAGTTAACATCCAGTTGACCCAAATCCACCGGCACCACGAACGGTGCTATCTAAATTTTCTACTTCATTCCAAGTGATGCGTTGATATGCAGAAATCACCATTTGTGCAATTCGCATGCCTGGTTCTATTGTGAATGCTTCTTCACCGTGGTTGATAACTATTACAGAAATTTCTCCACGATAATCTGCATCAATAGTGCCTGGGGAATTTACCAAGGTAACACCATTTTTAATTGCTAAACCTGAACGAGGGCGAATTTGTGCTTCAAAACCTTTCGGTAAGGCAATTGCTATTCCTGTCGGAACTAACAATCTTTTTCCAGGTGCCACAACAATTGCTGTATCAATTGCTGCTGTTAAATCCATGCCAGCGCTGTCTTCTGTCGCGTAATTAGGTAGGGGAATGCCCCTTAGGTTTTTAATTTCTATTTGCATACTTCATACTATAAAAGTTATCTAAAATCGTCTTTTAATTACACTATTCTGAGTGATAAAGCAAGTGCAGATCTTAGATTAAAGGTCACCTACTACAAGTATACGTGATTTTTATTTAAAATTTTAGAGAATAAATTGTAGATAGCGATATTAAGAAGAAAGTTATTCTAATTGCCATAGCTTTGCCGAAACGGCAAGGTTTTTCATAATATCTATCACCTGGTGAACGGCTATTTTAATGCCTTCAGCTTGTAGGGATGTAACTCCATATTCTTTTAGTCCACATGGGACAATGCCTTTGTAATGAGATAAATCAGGGCTTACGTTCAATGATAGGCCATGCCAGGTAATGCCTTGGGTAACACGCACACCAATGGCTGCAATTTTGCGCTCGCCTTGTTCATCGTCCAGCCATACCCCAACCCGCCCTTGTTTGCGCATGCCGTTTAGACCAAAAATGCTTAGAGTTTTTATAATCCATTCCTCAAGTGTTTGTACAAATAACCTAATGTCATTATCACGTTTTTTAAGGTCAACCATTACATAAACTACAAGTTGACCAGGTCCATGGTATGTATGTTTTCCACCACGCTGCGTTTGGAAAACTGGAAAGGTAGAGTCAATTAAATCTGCTTCTTTCGCGCTTGTGCCAGCAGTATACAAAGGTGGGTGCTCTAGAAACCAAATTACTTCATCTTCGCCTGTGCGAATGCCTTCAATGGTTTTTTGCATGAACTGTATGGCATCAGAGTATTTCACCGAAGCATTTGCAACTAGATACTTAATTTGTGACATTTCTTATTTCTGCGCTGGAGATAGAAGTATTCTTAGTGATTCAGTCATGTATGCATCGCCATGTAACTTCTAAACTAGGCAAGTCACCCGCTGAAAAAATAGAATAAGTTTGAAGTGTGGCAAGTTCTCCATCTGGCCTTGGCCATCCACCTTTTTGTGTATATTCAAGTTTAAAATTAAGCCGCAGCGGAATTTTAGTGCTAGCTATATTTTCAGCATCACAAAAAATCTCAACTTTTCGAGCTTTTAATTTTTCAAAAGCTAACAGAGCCATCGCATGAACTGCTTCCGAAGCATAGCCTTTTCCTCTTTGGCTTTTTCTGACGAAATAAGAAATGCCAAATTGAGGAAGATTCCAATTAGCTTGAAATGATGGAAAAGCACATCTACCAACAACGCTATTTGTCGCCTTGTCTATGATAATATAGCGAACAAAATCGCGCATAATAAATTCAGCATGGTGTTTTCTGCAATCTTCCTCAATTGCTTCTATAGGTGGTATGTTTGAAGACCAGCTAAGCCATCTAACATAATCATCATAACCATCAATAATTGCTTGATGTAATTTTTCACCAAAACCAGCTTTTGGCATTTGCAGTATTAATCTTGATGTTTCAATGGTTTCTGGAAGATCTATTAAAATGCGGTTCATGCGACACTTTCTATAACTGTTGCTAATCTTGTTTGTGCGCTTCGTATGCATAAACAGCTTCATCGTAAAGCTTACCATCAATTGTGGTTTGGACTTCATTGCATACAAAACCTCCCATGCTTTGGTAAAAATCACGCGCGGGGGAATTTTTAGTAAGCGTAATCACAATGAATGGGACTAAATTTTCTTCATGTAATTTTTCAATAGCTGCTTTCCATAGCATGGTTGCTATTCCCTTGCGATGATGGTCTGCATCCACATAAAGCGCAAATATTTCACCTTTGCCAAATTTAGGCGTCCTGGAATATCCAGCATCACATTCGCCAACAATTTTGCCGTTGTGTTCCACAACAAAAGTCCAATTATCACCTTTGGCCATATTTTCCAATCGCCAATCTAGCCTTTGTTTGGAGCAAATATTATCTAAATATTTTTGATCAATAATTCCTTTATAGCTATGTTTCCAACCTCGGACTTGCAAGTCAACAATAGCAGCAGCATCTTCAATAGTGGCTAATCGCAAATGATAAGGCGATGACTCAAACTTAAAAATAATGCGTTGGGGCTGATGCACATCAAAATCAACTTTTTCAACAGATTCCGTAAAGTGTTCGTTAGTGTCGGCAATAACACGTTTCCAAAAACCATAGGCTGGAGTGTTTTCTGGAATGACTGAAATTTTCCAGGTCCCCTGAAACTGTTGCCATATTTTATTTGCTATTTGAGCACCAATGCCTTTGCCTTGAAATTTTCCAAATACAAAAAATTCGCCCATTTCCCAATGAAATTTTTCATCTTTAAATTGCTTATGCAGCAAAACAAAGCCGGCAAGCTCATCGCCAACCTTAATTAAAAAAGCACGACGATTTTCTTCTGTGAAATAAATTTTAAAATCAAAACATTCATACAGGCCATCTTTGGGGCAGGCCCATTCATGTGAAGTGAATCCACACGAGCGTGATATATCATACACATAAAATCGCGCCATGTTTTGGATGACTGGATAATCAGCTAGAGTTGCAGCAATAAGTCTAGCTTGATTTTCCATATTTTAAGAATTGTAATAAAGTTCAAATTCTAGAGGATGCGGATGATGTGCCATTCTATAGAATTCTTTCCATTTCATTTCCAAGTGCGAATCAATAAGTTCTTTAGAAAACACGCCAGATCTAGTCAGGTACTCATGATCATTTTCTAAAGCTTGTAAGGATTCTTTTAAGCAGCCACTTACTGTTGGTAGTGTTTTTGCAATGTCTTTATGTTCGAATAAATCAATATCTTGAGCATCACCTGGGTGAATACGATTTTGAATTCCATCAATGCCCGCCAATAACATTGCTGAAAAAGCAAGGTATGGATTTGCTGATGGGTCAGGAAAACGCACTTCAACACGCTTTGCTTTTGGTGAATGCACAACTGGAATGCGGCAGGCAGCAGAACGATTCTGTGCTGAATAAGCACAAATCACCGGCGCTTCATATCCCGGAATAAGTCGCTTATAGCTATTAGTTGTTGGATTCGTAAACGCATTTAAGCTTTTTGCATGTTTTAAAATTCCACCAATATAAAAAAGCGCTGTGTCAGAAAGTCCAGCATAACCTTTGCCACTAAATAAAGGTTCTGAATTTTTCCATAGGCTTTGGTGCACATGCATGCCTGATCCGTTATCACCAAATATAGGTTTCGGCATGAAAGTAGCAGTTTTACCATATGAACGAGCTACGTTTCTCACAACATATTTATACACTTGCAGCTCGTCAGCGCCCTTAATAAGTGTGTTGTAAACAACGCCTAATTCATGTTGTGCTGGAGCAACTTCGTGGTGATGCTTTTCAACCCTTAATCCCATTTCAGCCATTTTCAGTAACATTTCTGAACGAATGTCTTGAGCTGAATCTAATGGTTGTACTGGAAAATAACCTCCTTTAGGACCGGGACGACACCCATGATTCTTAAGAGTTCCTTGTTCGTGAGTTTCACCATTTTGACTTGGGAACTCATCTGAATATATTTCATAAGATGTTTTTTCTGAACGCGTTTGAAAGGCGACTCCATCAAAAATAAAAAATTCAGCTTCAGGGCCAAAAAATGCTTCGTCAGCTAGCCCAGTACTTTGTAAGTATTTCATACATTTTTTAGCAATTTGACGCGGGTCTTTTGCGTAAGGCTCTCCCGATTGGGGATGGTGCACATCACAAATAACAATAGCCGTTGGATAAGATGAAAAAGGATCTAATCGCACATTATCCAAATCAGAACCAAAATCTGGCTTTAACAGCATGTCTGATTCATTAATGGCACACCAGCCGGCAATAGATGATCCATCAAACAGTAAACCATTCGTGCATAAATCATCATCAACGGCACTGGTTGGATAAGTTATATGATGCCAGGTCCCTCGTAAATCAGTGAACCTAAAATCAACAAATTCAACTTGGTGGTGTTTTAAAAAATCAAAAAAAGCTCGCACGTCAATAACATTGTAAAAGTTTACCTTAGGCTAGCTAAGCTTTAAAAAAAGTCAACTGATATCCGATTGATTTTTAGATGCTGCAAGATCTAATTGAATTTTATAACCTTTTTTGCAAAATTCCTGTACGCGCTTATATTCTGCAGCGAATTCTTCATCTAATTCAGACAATCTTTTGAGTTTTTTTGAGTGCTTATTCATTACCAAGGGGTCAATTCCCCTAAATTTGGGTTTAGGAATAAAATCAGGAGTTCCTTCATCATCTTCTAAAAGATGATATGCAGTTTTAGGATAATGTGCTTTCGCAATTAATCGTGTGACTTCTTCATCATCACAAGCTTTAAGCTTTTCTAGAACTTGTAGGTCAGTGCCAAAATTCATATCGTGTTGAGTTACGCGCTGCAACAAAAAAGCACGTTTTAAGATTTTACTGGTGATAAAATATACAACCATGTGATCAGCTGATCCCCAAAAATGTTCTGTAAAATGCAATGGTAATTTTGCGAACTTTTTAGCAGCAGCTTTGCTTACAAAGAACCATTTTCCTTCTTCAAAACGTAAGTTGCTTGCAATGAATTTTATGTTTTTTTGTGTTATCATTTTAAACACAAGCCCAGTGCGCAAATTATATGCAATACGATCAGCGCACATATCAGGCAATGATTGTTCAAGGCGAGTAAATCCTGGTTTATCTGGCATAATATCTTTTTCGGTCCAGTCATGGCCTTGTATAACTTCGGCAATTTTCGTTTGCTGTAAAAACCATTCATGAATGGTGTCTTGATAATTTTCTATGCCAAAAAAAACATCTGCCACATGCGAAAAAACCGTATGGGAAATATCGTGAGTCAATGCTGAAATTTGCTCTTGAAGGTCTCCACCAAAATTTTGGACAAGCCACAATACATCAAGTGAGTGATCCAGCCTGTTAAACTTAGGTATGCCATTCCAGTAGGCTGGTGATCCTGATTGATCAATTCCTTTTAGGCGCTGCATATGCTCAAGGTTGTAAATTTTTAGCAGCTCATCCTGAAGTTTCAGGGGGCCAAAAATTGTTTGAGCATCGATGCTTGTTTTTGCTTCAGGGATTGGTTCGGCAAAAAGCGTAGAAAATAAAACAATGAAAGCAAAGCTTATATTTTTAAATGGAAGGCATTTGTTCATTTTTATTCCTATGTTTTGCATGTCAGGGTTGCGCCCTTGCAAGTAGTTATGACAATATCAACAATCTTAGCTTATAACTTTTAATTTGCATGAGCCAATTTTTCAAACAATATAAAATTTTAATTTAGTTATATTTCTTTGCGGGTAAAAAATGACTAAAATTGCGGTCCTTATTCCTTGTTACAACGAGGAAAAAGCTATTTATAAAGTTGTGAGGGACTTTAAGTCTCAGCTTCCTGAAGCTGATATCTATGTCTATGACAATAATTCAAGAGACAATACAACTGAAGAAGCTAAGCGAGCAGGAGCAATTGTTAAGTTTGAGTCTCGTCAAGGAAAAGGGCATGTTGTGCGGCAGATGTTTTCGAACATTGAAGCAGATATTTATCTTATGGTTGATGGTGATGGTACTTATGATCACTCACGTGCTCGAGAACTAGTTAACGCACTGCTAGAACATCAGCTAGACATGGTCATTGGAACGCGCGTTGAAAAAACCGAAACGGCGCACCGCACAGGGCATAAATTAGGCAATCAATTATTTAATTTTGCGCTCAAAGTACTTTTTCAAAGTAACTTTAAAGATATTTTTTCCGGGTACCGAGCTTTCTCTCGTCGTATGATCAAGAGTTTTCCTGCTATTTCAAACGGATTTGATATTGAAACTGAACTATCAGTATTTGCGCTGAATTTAAAACTGCCTGTTAAAGAAATTGAAACTGATTTTTTTGATCGGATAGCAGGTACTCAAAGTAAGCTATCCACATTTAAAGATGGATTTAAAATTGGATTACGTATGTTATCGTTATTCAAAGATTTTCGCCCATTCTTACTCTTTTCATTAATATCTGCTTTCTTAATTTCTCTAAGCTTATTTTTGGGTGTGCAAGTTATTCAAGAATTTTTATCCACCGCTTATGTATCACGTGTTCCAACAGCCCTACTTTGTGTGGGTTTGATGGTTCTTGGATTTTTAAGCTTTGCATGTGGATTGATTCTAGATAGTATGAGCAATCAGCGCAGGGAAAATTTAAGACTCCATTACTTGCGCAATTGAAATTTTTTATTTTCGTAAAACGCAATATCGTTGTCGTTGAACTATTTTCGTGGCGCGCGTTTATGAAAAAATGCTATGGTTTAGCTAACTTTTTTGGACAGTTGATATATGAGCACGCAAATTACTACAGATGTAAAGCCAGTTTCCTTAGAAGAGGAGATGAAGAGGTCTTATCTTGATTACGCTATGAGCGTGATTGTGTCGCGTGCTTTGCCAGACGTTCGTGATGGTCTGAAGCCTGTTCATCGTCGTATTTTATATACCATGAAGGAAATTGGCCTGGAATATAACAGGCCGCACAAGAAATCTGCCAACGTAGTCGGTAACGTGATGGCGAAATACCATCCTCATGGTGATTCAGCCATTTATGATTCTATGGTTCGAATGGCACAATGGTTCAGTTTGCGTGTTCCATTGGTGGATGGTCAAGGTAACTTTGGTTCAATGGATGGAGATCCGCCAGCTGCTCCTCGTTACACCGAAGCACGTTTAAGCAAAGTAGCTCATTCTTTACTTGATGATATCGATCAAGATACCGTAGATTTTCGTGCCAACTATGATGATACAACGGTTGAACCTATAGTTCTTCCTGCTAAATTTCCAAACTTGCTGGTAAATGGTACTAGCGGTATTGCAGTTGGTATGGCTACTAATATTCCTACCCATAATTTAGGTGAGATTGTTGATGCAACGTGTGCATTGATTGACAATTCAGACCTTACTATTGAAGAGCTTATGGAATATGTGCCAGGTCCAGATTTTCCGACGGGTGCAATTGTGTTGGGCCGCAAGGGCATTATTGAAGCATTCCATACAGGACGTGGTAGTATTACTATCCGATCAAAAACAACAATTGAAAATATTTCAGGAAGCCGTGAAGCGATAATTGTTCACGAAATGCCTTACCAAGTGAATAAATCACGCATGATTGAAAAAATCGCAGAACTTGTGCGTGATAAAACTATCGAAGGTATTTCTGATTTACGCGATGAGTCAAACCGCGAGGGTGTGCGCGTTGTTATTGAGCTGAAGAAAGATGTTAATGCAGAAGTTATTCTTAACAAGCTTTATCGTCATAGTCAGTTACAAGTAAGCTTTGGTTACAATATGTTGGCCATTGTGCATGGTCGTCCAGTGCAACTTTCGATCAAGAGCATTCTTCAGCACTTTATTGATTTCCGTGAAGAAGTTATTACACGCCGAACAAAATACTTATTGAATCGTGCACGTGAAAAAAGTCATTTATTATTAGGTTTTTCTGTTGCAGTTGCTAACCTTGATCCGGTAATTGAGTTAATTCGTGCTTCAAAAGATCGTAACGAAGCCCGGGAGCAATTACTAGCTCGTGTTTGGAATGGCTCATCAGTTGCTGAGTACATAAAGCTTGTGGAAGCCAACGCTGATGTTATTAGTGTTGATGGTCAATATCGTTTAAGCGAATTACAAGCAAATGCAATTTTAGATTTGCGTTTACATCGCTTAACTGGTTTAGAGCGTGAGAAAATCTTAAAAGATTTAGACGATATTGCTAAAGATATTCAAGAGTATTTAGATATTTTGGGATCACGTTTGCGTATTCTGACGATTTTGAAAGAAGAATTAAACGCTATTAAAGAAATTTTCCCAAGTCCGCGTCGTACTGTTATTGAAGATGCGGTTACCAAGCTTGAATTAGATGATCTAATTCAGCGTGAAGATATGGTCATTACCGTAAGTTTGAGTGGCTACATTAAACGTGTTCCCCTATCCACCTATCGTGCGCAAAGACGAGGCGGCAAAGGGCGATCTGCAATGACTATCAGAGATGAAGATGTGGTCTGTGATATCATTATTGCCAATACTCATAGTCATGTTTTATTCTTCTCAACGCTTGGTAAGGTGTACCAAATGAAAGCTTACGAGCTTCCTTTGGCAACGCCACAATCACGGGGTCGAGCGATGGTTAACTTGTTGCCATTAACAGGCAATGAAACTATTTCAACAGTATTAGTGTTACCTGAAGCAACTGAGCGTAAAGATCAAGAAGTCTTCTTAATGTTTGCAACCAATACAGGAAATGTTCGTCGTAACAAACTGCAAGATTTTTCAAACATTCCAAGCAATGGCAAACGTGCTATGAAGCTTGACGATGCAGGCGAAGAATTGATTGCCGTTAAGTTGTGCACAGAAAAAGACGACGTGATGTTGTTTACTAAAAAAGGACTATGTAATCGCTTTAATGTTGCAGATAACGTACGTGTATTTGCTGGGCGTGATTCTAATGGTGTGCGTGGAATAAGGTTGCAACCAAAAGATTATGTCATCAGTGTGACGATACTTAATCCTGGTAAAGTTACAATTGAAGAACGTAACGCATATTTGAAAATGGCAAAAGCTGCACGTCAAGGCGTAAGTGATGAGCCTGAAATTATTGAAGCAGATGAAGAAGTAGCAGCAATTACTATAACAAATGAACGTTTTGAAGAGCTTCAGGCAATGGAAGAATTCATTCTAACGGTTACTGAAAATGGCTTTGGTAAGCGTAGTTCTGCTTATGAATACCGTACTACAAAGCGTGGTGGTGTTGGTTTTGATAGCATTATCACAAGCGTTCGTAATGGTGGTGTAGTAGCTGCATTCCCAGTAAGGGAGCAAGACCAAATTATGTTGGTAACTACAAGCGGTCAGCTGATTCGTTGTCCAATTACTGATGTTCGTATTACTGGACGTCGTACACAAGGGGTTATTATTTTCAGAATTGATAGCGGTGAAAATGTTGTTTCAGTTAGCAAAATAGAAGAAGGCGTAGAAGGCGAAGAAGAAATTGTTGAAGTTTCTTAATTTGTTCAGCGATTAGGTTATAAGGGAATTCTATGAATACTAGTATAAAAAAAGGCTCCCCGGATAGGTTTGGATATGAATGGAGTGTATACAATAAAATTCTTCCTATTTACGAGGAACAATTTAAACGTTGGACCACTCTTATTTCTGAGCAAGAATGGAAAGACATAACTCTTCTTGATGTAGGGTGTGGCACCGGCAGAAACTCTATCTGGCCAATCAAATACGGAGCTAAAAAAGTTGTAGCTATAGATGTTGACGAAGGGTCATTGAGCAGTGCTCGAGAAAATTTAAAAGATTTTTCAAATGCAGAAGTTAAAAAGATGAGCGCCTATGACATAGAATATACTGACCACTTTGATATAAGTTTTTCTATAGGCGTGATTCACCACCTTGAATTTCCAGAAAAAGCTCTGTCAAAAATGTTTCAAGCAACGAAGCATGGCGGAAAAGTTTTAATCTGGGTTTACGGATATGAAAATAGTGAATGGGTTGTGAAATATCTTAATCCTATTAGAAAATTTCTTTTTTCAAAATTGCCTATTAAATTTACTCATTTTCTTTCTTTATTTCCTACGGCTGCAATTTATTTGTTGGTTCGCATTGGGCTTGGAAAAATAGAATATTTTAGGCTGATTAGGAAATTTTCTTTTTGGCATTTACGCTCTATTGTTTTCGATCAAATGCTTCCAAGCATTGCAAATTACTGGAAAAAAGATGAAGTGCTTAGCTTGATGAAAAAAACAGGACTTAAAAAAATTGAAATCGCCCAAGTGAACGATATGTCCTGGTGTGCAGTTGGCATTAAGTAATTTGAGTGTTTACAGAAATAGAACATAATGCATTCTTTTTTGCTTATAATGTTATCTTCCACAATCGCTTTTAATTTTGCTAGAATGGTTCGAAAGGTGTAAGGGCTTGGTCTATGTCTTCAACAAGTAGTAAGCAAGAGATGAGTATGGATGATATTTTAGCATCCATACGTAGCTATGTTTCAGAAGGTCAAACATACTCTAAAAACGAAGATGCACCATATCTACCATCAGAAGAAAAACTAGAAAAAAAATATTATGACCCCGAAGTTATTCAATTAACTGATGAAATAATTCCGATTGAAACAATTAGCATACAATCAACTTCCTCATCATTTTCATCTTTAGCGCCAGCTGAAAAAACATCAATTGATAGGAATATTGCGCATCCTAATTCCCAATCCTCCTCTAGCTTTTTTCAAAGCTCAAAGAGCACTGACAACCCTTTTAATCGTTTGCAAAATGAAATAGTAGCCAATACTCAAACACCAACAAATTTGTCATCAGACGAATTATTGAGCCAGCTTGCTATGCCATTAATTAAAAATTGGCTTGACCAAAATTTAAGAAAAATTGTTGAAGACATTGTAGAAAAAGAAATTGAACGCATGCGACGCAGCTAATCTCCTTGTGTGATTGCCAAAGTGTTTGCTATATTTCCTATAGATCGGAACGTAGCGCAGCCTGGTAGCGCACTATTCTGGGGGGATAGGGGTCGTGGGTTCGAATCCCGCCGTTCCGACCACTTTTGGAGAAAGTAATGTTTATCCCCACCTTTGCTACTATCGAATTATCTCACCTATGGAACCAACTAGAAAAACAATATCGTACTAATGAAACAAGTGCCGTTGAGCATCTTCTAAAAAAATACGAATCAATGTCTAGTTACCATAAATTTGCTGCAAAAAAAGCGCATGAAATTATTAATCATTTAAGAAAAAATAAACTCAGCCCACTACGTATTGAAAGCTTGTTGCAAACATACCGATTGAGTACGCAAGAAGGCTTAGCATTAATGTGTATGGCAGAAGCACTCTTGCGTATTCCTGATAATTGCACAAAAAGTAAATTAATACGCGATAAACTTGGTCTTGGTACTTGGAAAAATATTGATGAAGTCACATGGGTTGAGCGTTTAGCAAACTTTAGTTTAAGTCAAACCAGCAAATTTTTATCTTTTGGGACCTCAGGATCTGTTTTTAGCCATATTCCAGGATTGATTCGTCGTTTTGGTGAGCCACTTATTCGCCAAATTATGGTGAAAATTATTCACACAATGGGGCATCAATTTGTAGCTGGTGAAACTATTGAAATAGCAAATTCTAAAAAAGGAAATGATCTATATTCTTTTGATATGCTTGGCGAGGCAGTAAAAACAAAAGAAGATGCAAGACGTTATTTTGATGCTTATTTAAATGCAATTGAAGCCTTAAAAGGACAATCAGGTGACATTGTCGAAAAGTCTAGTATTTCAATAAAACTATCAGCACTTCATCCGCGTTACGAATTATTAAAGCGCGATAGTGTAAAATCTGAGCTTGGTGAAACATTACTGAAACTTTGCCAGGCAGCTAAAGATGCTGAAATAATGTTGACGGTAGATGCTGAAGAAACAGACAGATTAGAGCTATCTTTGGAAATCATTCACGATGTATACACTCATGATTCTTTAAAAGGCTGGGGTGGATTTGGTCTAGCTGTTCAAGCCTATCAAAAGCGTGCACATGTTGTTATTGATTGGCTTGTTTTAATGGCCAAGACGGCTGGTGAACGCATGCACATACGTCTTGTTAAAGGAGCTTATTGGGACAGTGAAATAAAATGGTGTCAAGAACGTGGGTTAAGCGATTATCCTGTATTTACACAAAAAGCTCACACCGATTTGTCTTATTTAGTGTGTGCTGAAAAAATTTTAAATGCTTCTCCTTTAATTTACGGACAGTTTGCAACGCACAATGCTTATACGGCAGCATTTGTTTTGGAAATGGCTGCGCAAAAAGCCGTGACTAAATTTGAATTACAACGACTCTATGGCATGGGTGAATCGCTTTATGAGCATATTCACGCACGTCACCGTATTTATGGGCCTGTGGGTGTGTATAAGGATCTGTTGGCTTATCTTGTGCGTAGGCTCCTTGAAAATGGCGCAAATAGCAGTTTTGTTCATCAAATTTATGATCTGCAATTACCTGCAGAATCGCTTGTGAAAAGCGTTAGTGCTCAATGCAAAGAAACTCACAATAATCCTCACCCTAAAATTAAAATACCAGCGGAAATGTATGGGGTCTACCGCCGTAATTCAAAAGGCGATGATTTATCTTCCTATGATTTTTTAAAGCATATTCACAAATTGATAAATTCTTATTCATTAAAAGATGCGCCTGAAGTTCTTGGGGCCGATCAATTAAAAAAACTTTTAAGCCACGCGGATCAATCCCAAAATGGCTGGGAAAAAATTGGTGTTGAAAATCGTGCTCGAATTATTGAAAAGATCGGTGATCTTTTAGATGAAAAACGCGATGAACTTATTCAAATATTGTGTGTAGAAGGGCGAAAAACAGTAAGTGACTGTATCGCTGAAATTCGTGAAGCAATTGATTTTTGTTATTACTACGCGAACCAAGCTCGTCAACTTTTAGATTCCCCAATAGAGCTTCCTGGACCGACAGGAGAATTGAATAATTTATCATATCATGCTCGTGGCGTCTTTGTTTGCATAGCACCTTGGAATTTTCCTTTGGCAATTTTCTTAGGGCAGGCTATTGCTGCTTTGATTACAGGCAATACTGTTCTTGCTAAGCCTTCTCATCAAACACCAAGGATAGGATTATTTGCTACAGAGCTTGCTCACAAAGCTGGTGTGCCAAAGGACGCTTTTCAATTCATGCATTGCAATGGTGTTGACGTCTCCGAATATCTTTTAACTGATTCTAGAGTTAAAGGTGTTGTTTTCACTGGTTCAACGGATACAGCAATTCGTATTAATCAAACTTTGGCAGGTAGGCAAGGGTCAATTGTGCCGCTTATTGCCGAAACTGGTGGAATGAATGCTATGATTGTGGATTCGTCAGCATTGCATGAGCAAGTTGTTACGGATGTTATTAGTTCAGCATTTCAAAGTGCGGGACAGCGTTGCTCAGCTTTGCGTGTTTTGTTTATTCAAGAAGATGTTGCCGATGACTTATTGCACATGCTTAGTAACGCAATGAGTGATCTTGAAGTGAATGAGACGTGGAATTTAAGCACAGATGTTGGTCCTCTTATCGATAATGCAGCTAAAGAAAATCTTGAAAACCACATACTATATCTAAATAGTCTTGAAAAAACTGGCCATGCAAAAAATATTTACACTTGTAGTGCGCCAGATCATGGTAATTTTTTTGGCCCAGAATTATGGGAAATTGAATCTATTAACTTACTAAAAGAAGAAGTTTTTGGCCCCGTTGTCCATGTTGTGCGCTTTAAAGCGGATGATCTTGAAAAAGTTTTCTGTCAAATAAATGATACAGGCTATGGATTGACTATGGGCATTCACAGCCGATTAGAATCAACCATTGCTACAGCAGAGCGTCTTGCAAAAGTAGGTAATTTATATATTAATCGTAATATGATTGGTGCAGTGGTTGGCGTGCAACCATTTGGTGGTGAAGGGCTTTCTGGTACTGGTCCCAAAGCTGGTGGTCCAAATTATTTGTTGCGCTTTGTGCATGAGCGTACATTCACTCAAAATATTACCGCATGTGGTGGAAACACAACTTTGTTAAGCAGTATATAGGCATCATGGATATTATTTCTCGTTTTCGTTCTTATTGTTTTGATGTATTTTTTTATGTCTTTACAATTTCGCTATTTATTATTTTATGGGTTCCTGTAATCATTTTGCCTAGGTGGTGTTGCGTTCTTTGGTACAAAACCTGGACACATATAATCATGTTTTCTTTGAAATTAATCGTGGGGCTTGATTACAAAATATTAGGTCAAGAAAAATTAGACGAAGCATTAAAAAATGGTCCGGTAATTTTAGCTTGCAAGCATCAATCTGCGTGGGAAACTCTGATTTTTTCAACCCTTGTGAAACGCTTTGTCATAGTTTTAAAAAAGCAATTAACACAAATCCCAGGATACGGAAGCTATCTAGTAAAATTAAATAGTATAGTTATTGATCGATCAAACGGCATGAAATCATTGAAATCATTGATAAGCCAAGGTAAAAAATCTATCGATAATAATTTTTCAATCCTGATCTTTCCAGAAGGGCGACGCGGAGCTTATGGTCAGCCAGGAAACTATCAGTCAGGTATTGGTATTTTATACCAGGAACTTAATGTTACTGTAGTGCCCATTTCCCTAAATTCCGGAAAATTCTGGGCTCGACGTTCTAAATTTAAAAAACCAGGATGTATTACTTTAGAATTTTTAGATCCTATTCCAGCGGGATTACCTAGAACTGAATTCATGCAGCTTCTTCAAGAGCGTATTGAATCGGGCTGCGCAAAACTTTAAGCAAAAGCTACGCTTTTTGACCAATTCTGTGATATTTGAATTCTGTCATATCTTTGGCTTGATATATGTTTCTAAAATCCATAAACAAAGGAATCGCAGATGTATTCATTAGTTCACGAATTTTTTTCATATCAAGAGCTCTAAATTCATTCCATTCAGTTAATATGACAACGCAGCCAGCATCAGCGACTGCATCATAACTAGATTTAGCAAAACGCACTTGTTCTAATGACTGTTCACAATTAAAAGCATGTCCTAAGCGTTCACTGCCACAGTAATAAAGTGGGTCGTAAACTGAAAGTGTCATACCATTTTTTAGAAGTTCAGGAATAATAGTTAAACTAGGCGCTTCTCTTAAATCATCTGTATTTGGCTTAAAGGTGATGCCCAAAATTGCCACTTTTTTGTTTACGCCAGCAGTCTTTATGGCATCAATAATTTTATGTGCCATAAGTAATTTTCGATTGTCATTGTAGCGTATGACTTCATCAATTAAGGAGCACTTGATTCCATGCTGTTCAGCAATTTGGCTAAGCGCTAGTGTATCTTTGGGAAAGCACGATCCACCATATCCAGGTCCGGCATGCAAAAATTTTCCACCAATTCTTTTATCTAGGCCAATTCCTTTTGCTAATGTCTGAATGTCTCCACCTGTTTTTTCACACAAGTCAGCCATTTGATTTATAAAGGAAATTTTTAAAGCCAAAAAAGCATTGGCAGCGTACTTAATTAATTCAGAAGTCTCAGGAGTTGTTGAAACAATAGGGGTTTCAATTAAATACAGAGGCCTATAAAGCTTTTGTAAAACTTCACTGGCTTTTGTGCTATTCGTGCCTATTACCACACGGTCTGGTCGCATGAAATCATTAATAGCGGCCCCTTCTCGTAAAAATTCAGGATTAGAAGCTACATCAAAAGAAACACCTTCAATTAATTCAGGCCTGATTTTTTTTATAATTTCAGCAATTTCGCGAGATGTTCCAACGGGTACTGTCGACTTGGTTACCACAACTGTATAGCCATTGATGAATTCAGCAATTTCTTCTGTAGCTTTGTATACGTAGGTTAAATCGGCATAGCCATCCCCACGTCTTGTAGGGGTTCCCACTGCAATCATGACAACATCAGATGCTTTTACTGTGTCGCTTAATTGGGTAGTAAAGGTTAATCGTTTTGCTTTTATTCCTTGGCTTACTAAAGAATCAAGACCTGGCTCATATATTGGAATTATTCCTTGATTAAGTGCGTCTATTTTTGCTGTATCTTTGTCCACGCAAGTAACTTCAAAACCAAATTCAGCAAAACACGAGCCGCTTACAAGGCCAACATATCCAGCACCAACGATTGTAATTTTCATTATTTATCCATTATTTGCTTTAATAAATCTGCCACAAGCCCAAAACACATAATGATTAGGCATATTAGAAGTCCACCAATTCCCAACAAGAATCCACTTTGTAGACCAAAGAAAATTGATGCACAAAAACCAATTACCGAACAAGCAAAGCAAAAAAGTGAAAAAAGTAAAAATATTTTTAAAGGGTTATAATAGGTCACTGCTTGAATGATATATTGCAGAGTTCTTAGTGAATCAGAAAAAAGTTTTACTTTTGTTTTTCCTTCTCTAGCATGATAAATGATATCAGTATATTTTACGGTTTTCCCCGTCATCATATAGGCAAGTGTTATTGAAGTTGTAAAACTAAATGTCTCGCAAAGATGCTTGAAGTAATTTTTTGCCGTTTGTTTTGAAAAAATTCTAAATCCGGAATTTATATCTGGAATTGAACGTCCTGCGGTAAATTCAACCAAAAATCTTAAGATTTTACGTAAAGGGGATTTTATAACTGATTCTTTATAGAATTTTCCTGTTCTTGCGCCAACAACCATATCAAACCCTTGATTGTATAGTTTTAGCAAATCGCCCACCCTTTCAAATGGATAGGTTAAATCACAGTCAATAATCACAATAGTGTCGAAAGTAGCCGCATCAATTCCGTCTTTTAGTGATCTGCCGTAACCCAAGTTATGCGGGTGCCTTACAACTTTTATAAAATCAGAAGTGTATTCTTGTAGTTTATCAAAAGTCTTATCTTCAGATCCATCATCTACTACAACCAATTCCCATGGTCCGAGATTCAAGTCACTTAAGGTTTTTTGAATGTGCTCTACTGTTTGCTTAATAGCATTTTCTTCATTGAAAGCTGGAATTACTATACTAAACATTTTGTCTTCCTTATAAATTCCTACTGCTGATTTCCGTAAACTTACTCATCCATAGGCTCAGGCAGAATAAACCAAAAAGCTTATAACTACAATCTGCTCTTTGTTCATTGTGATTTTTCCATAATTCTAATATTTGGTTCTTATCAAACCATTCTCTCATCATTGGGTTGTCAATAATTTGATCAATTACATCCTGGTTCATCCACTTCGAAACAGGCGAACTGAACCCACCTTTTTTACCGTATATAATAGAATTAGGTAGAATTTTTTCTTGGCTCTTTTTAAAAAGATACTTTGTCCGCAGGCCATTTATTTTGTATTTAGTTGGTAATCTAATAATCCATTCCGCAAGCTTATGATTCAAAAATGGAGCTCTAACTTCTAAAGAATTCAGCATACTCATGCGATCAACTTTCACTAAAATATCATCAACCATCCATGTTTTCATATCGACATAAAAATGCTGCTCCATTTTATCGCAGCCCTTCACTTCATCGTAAAATTTGCTGAAGCTATCAAAAGGATTAAGGTTTTGCACGTTGTTTTTATAGGCGTCATTAACAATACTATTTTTTTCTGCGTCAGAAAAAATTGTTCTCCAGCTGTAATGCGCTTGCTCGGCAGATAGCCCTAGTCCTTTGGTGAATTGTTTTATTTTATAATCCAATGAAACTTTATTGAAACTGACGGGAAGCTGATTTGCAATATTAACCAAAGTGTTTTTAAAAGGAAGGTGCTTAAAAACACTATGCAATCTATCCGCACGATAAGTTTCATAACCACCAAATAGTTCATCTCCTGCATCTCCTGATAAGCATACTGTGGCATGCTTGCGCGCAAGTGAAGACAATGTATACATAGGAATCATTGATGTATCAGCAAATGGTTCATCAGAACATTCAACAATTCTTTTTACAAAGTCTGCATTCTCTGTGGGCATAATTTCCCAAAAATGCTCAATACCACTATGGTTAGCTACCATCTTAGCTTTATCAAGTTCGTCATATGACTTATCTTTAAATCCGATTGTAAACGCTTGTATATGTCTACTGCTTTGTGATTTCGCCATAGCGGCTGCCATTGCTGAAGAATCCATTCCTCCACTTAAAAACACACCTAATTGAACATCCGAAAGAGAGCAATCCTTTACAGTATCAGCAAAAATCATATTAAATTGTTCAATTAAATCCGATTCGGAAAGACTCCATTTTGGTGCATAGAAAGATTCCGCTAATGACCAATAAGGCTTTGTTACAGGGGATTCATTTTTTTTGAAAACTATATAATTTGCAGGAGCTAGTTTGTGAATATTTTCTAAAATACATTGATCTGTCAGAATATAGTTTAACGATAAAAATTGCGAAATAGCACTAGGATTAATAGATTTCGGACACTGAGGGTGCTCAAGTAATCCTTTAAGTTCCGACGCGAAAACAACTCCATTGTTTGGCAGTTTAAAATAATAAAGGGGTTTTTCCCCAAACCTGTCTCTAACTAAATAAAGCTCTTTTAATTGGCTGTCCCACAAAGCAAAAGCAAACATGCCCTCAAAGTGTGATAATGCATCAACTCCCCAATGACTCCAGGCAATTAAAATAACTTCGGTATCACTTTGAGTTTTGAATTGATAACCAATTTGAGTAAGAGTATCTCTTAATTTTTTAAAGTTATAAATTTCTCCGTTAAAGGAAATAGTGTATCTATTTGAAAAATCATGCATAGGCTGGTTTGCTGCATTAGATGTATCTTGCACAGATAATCGACGATGCCCTAATGAAATATTTTCATTAACCCAAACTCCATAAGCATCAGGCCCTCTATGGGCTATAGCTTCTGTCATCTTTTTTAAAATATTTGGATCTTCGTTACCGCCCCATGATAAAATGCCTGCTATTCCGCACATGACTTCTTACTTTGTTGCAGCATGTAAGGAAAAATCTTGGTCATGAAAATCACAATCACTGCAAAAAGAAGAGTGCTTGTATAGTACACATAGCGTGTTAAAGGTGGCTCAAAAAGGCAAACCAAAGCAGAATTCCCAAGGTGCATAAGAGCTGAGCTAGTTAATGCTAAATAAAGAAAATCTATTTTTTTGCGTTTATATGAAGCCACTAAGCAGCAAAATAAAATAATGAAAAGGAAGAAACAATAACTATATCCTCCCATTCCTCTCATTGTATCTTTTATATAATAAATAGCAGAAGCAACGAAGTTAGCTTGTGTAAGCTTAATCCCCATTATTAATGCATTATGATCAATAATTTGCATGACTTCAAAGCTAGTGTGGTTTTTATTGAATTTTTTATCTAAAATATCTTTTGACCAAATTTCCCCCCAGATTTTTGAAGAAATTCGATGATACATAGTATTGTAAAAATATTCGTAAGCATATAGTTCTTTAGCTGGTTGATCTAGGCTGGTTATATCATTTTTTTTGAATTCTTCTATTGCTTCAAGCAAGAATTGCTTTTGCTGAGGGTCCTCAATACTTTTTAATGCGCTACTGGATATAAGAAATAAAGGACGCATTAAAAATTGTGTTCCGGCAAACGGAGTTCCAGCAAAATGTCCATGATAAATTTTGTGATAACTTTTTTCAGCAATGAAAAAAGAACATAAAGATAATGCAGAGGCTAAAAATACTTTACTAGAAATTTTTACGTTCTTTTCGAAAATCATCATGTAGGTTGCATAGATAAAAGCAACCACATAAAAAAAGACAAATTGTTGCCGTGTGAAGCATAATAAAAAAAGAAAAGTGACGAATAAGATAGTGTTTTTCGTATCCTTATAAGCTAGCACTTTAAAAAATGACAGTGATGCTAGTAGAAATAATGGGTAAGCAATGCTCTCACTAATTATGTTGAAAGCTGATACATGTGTGGCAAGTGGAAATAAGAAAATTCCTACAAGTGCTACATGCAAATAAAAATTCAAATTAAAAAAAGTTCGCAGGAAGTTTGTGAGGAAATATATGGCTCCTAACGAAAATAAAGTCTGAAAAATAGCCAAATATTTAAACACATTTTCCTTAAAAAGAAATTTGAAAAAAGTAATAATTAACGGGTACATACCTATTCTTAATATGCTGTTGTTTTCATAAGAACCAGTATCAGGAGAAAAAATTGGATCATTATTCAAAAGAAAAACAATAGCTAGAAGAAAAACAAAGAAAATACCTTTATCTTTTGTGATTTTAGAAAACATGTCTATCATTAGCGCTCGTGTAACTATTTCTGGAATTATCAACGTATTTAGACAAAACATCAAATACTTATTTACATGCTTCGTAATTGCCTAATTACATAATCTAGCAACAATAGATACTGACTAGAATCTGCAGCACTTGCTATATGTTTTTTAAGCTGATCATAAAGTTCATTATATATTGCAAGCCTTTCGTTATTCCAAGCTTGTTGGCATAAATTTGCAATTACTTGAATTAAATCGTGCTGAAGCAATAACCATGAGGCGGTTTGCCAAGAAGTGGTGGGACTAATTGTTTCAGCCCATTCCCATAAATATGACAGGTTTAATTTTTGATAAACACTGTCTATATTTTGGATATCAATTTCCCCACGATGACTAACCTGATATGTAAACAATACTGAAAAGGGTATTTTTGTTGGCTGTGAAGATTTTATTTGTGCAGCAAAAATATGTTGAGGTGATGACAGGCGAACCATTACACATTGAGCAAGATTCTGTGTTAACCGGCGTAACGCATCAAGAGTTTCTTCTTTATCATGATTGAAAGTTTTGTAGTTTTGTAATTGTTCATGAAAACTAGTTTGTTCCAACACTTCTACAAATGCTCTTACTACTTCTAAAGAATCAACTCGGAATGCTTCTGACATTTGCCCAACAAAACAGGGGCCCATTGTGTTGATGACTAAGTTTGCAAGAACAGTAGCTGTAATTTCCACCTTTAAAGGATGATGTTTCAAATAGTCTTTATATTCTGTTTGAAAGCGCTTTGGAAAATATTCTATGTAATATTTTTCACCAAAGCACGCTGTATATTGTAAGGCATGCAGCATGTCTTGATACAAATGAATTTTTGAGTAGGCAAGTAAAACAGCAAGCTCTGGTCGTGTTATCCCAAGGTGTTGATTTTTACGTTGTTGCAGTTCTTCATCTGACGGAATATTTTCAACTTCTCTTCGAAGTGGCAAATTAGCACTTGTTTCAAGTTTCTTAATAAGAATGGAATAGGCATTAATATCAGTCATTGATTCTTGCTGCATGCGCGTTAACGCTAAGGTTTGCATCCAGTTATCATACAAAACTAATTCACTTACTTCATTGGCCAAGCTGGCTAGCAATTCATCACGTTGATTGTTGTGAATAGCCTTTTTTTGCAACAGGACTTGGCACATGATTTTTAAGTTTACTTCATGGTCAGAGCAATCAACACCTGCTGAATTGTCAATCGCGTCTGTGTTAATACGTCCACCATTGAGGGCATACTCTATACGGCCTAATTGCGTTAATCCAAGGTTGGCTCCTTCACCAATGATCTTTGCTTTAATTATACGTGCATCGACGCGCACAGAATCATTTGCCCTATCTGCAACTGCTGTATGACTTTCAATTTGTGATTTTATAAATGTTCCAATTCCTCCGAAAAATAGTAAATCAACTTGCGTTTGCAAAATCTTGCTTACTAATTCATCCGGAGAAAGCTCAGGTACATCTATATTAAAAACATTAGCTACTTCTGGGGTGATTTCTATAATTTTTGCTGATCTATCATACACGCCACCACCTTTGGAAATTTTTGATAGGTCATAATTTTCCCAAGCGCCAAGCGAACTAAATAACCTTTGTCTTTCGCCATAGCTTATTTCAGGGTTCGGAGTCGGATCTAGAAAAATATGTTTATGGTTAAATGCTGCCATCAAACAAATTTTCTGTGATTGCAGCATGCCATTTCCAAACACGTCACCCGCCATGTCACCTACGCCTACCACTGATATAGGGGTATTTTGGCAATCAATACCCAACTCCCAAAAATGTCTACGTACAGCAATCCAAGCACCACGGGCAGTTATGCCTAACTTTTTATGGTCATACCCATTAGAGCCACCTGATGCAAAAGCATCTCCTAACCAAAAACTTACTTTATTTGAAATTTCATTCGCTATATCAGAAAAGGTTGCTGTTCCTTTATCTGCAGCTACTACTAAATATTGATCGTCATCATCATACCGTATCACTTGCTGAGGCGGCCTAATCTGATTTTCTACCAAGTTATCAGTGAGTGATAGCAATTGCTCAATAAATAGCTTATATGAATTTACAACAATAGTTTTAAGGGTTTGATCAGAGCATCCTGATTCTTGTAAAGCGTTGTAGTTTTTAACAACAAATCCGCCTTTTGAGCCAACTGGTACAATGACTGAATTTTTAACCATTTGGGCTTTCATTAATCCTAGAACTTCTGATCTAAAATCTTCAGGGCGATCGGACCAACGAATTCCTCCTCGAGCAATTTTTCCGCCACGTAAATGACAACCTTCTACCGTTGGAGAATAAACAAAAATTTCAACGAGTGGTGATGGCTTTGGAATTTCAATAATCATGGTTGAATCAGCTTTGAAACTCACGCAATGAGGTGCGCATCCAGTTTGAAATGCAGTCGTGCGCAACGTTGCCTGAATAACATTTTGAAACCTGCGCATAATGCGATCATGATCAAGACGCTTAATAACGGAAAATGACTGAAAAATTTTGACCTTTAAATTTTCAAGTTCTAATAATCTTTTTTCGTTAGAGATGCCAAGAGAAAACATCTGATAAAAATATTTAACTAATAATTGTGTTATAGATGGATACGCAACCAAACAATCAGCTAAAGCTTTCTGGGAATAATTAAGGCCTAGCTGTTTTAAAAAGCGTCCATAGGCTCTTAATATTATAATTTCTTTAAAATCAAGATCACAAGAAACAGTTAGTGCATTAAAGGGGTCAACTTCTATTAGTTCTGCCCATGCTTGCTTTAAACCTTCAACTAACTTTTGAAGAGTAGAAGCAGGCAATTCTAAATCATTTAAATTAGAAATTTCATAGTAATGCATCCATATTTTTTGACCGTTTATTTCAGCAAAAAATGTGCGTTCTGCTTGTATATTTAATTGAAAATTTGTGAATATTGGGATTATTTGTCCCAAAGTCAACGGAGTATCTTTCTGGAGCACTCGAATAGTTCCAGTGCCATTATTTGTTATGGTTTCAAAGTAGATAGCTTCATTGGTGTCAAGCCAATCTATTAAAACTTGCGCATCATGAGCCGCAATTTCAGGACTGTTAAGTTTAAGGTAAAGATCAGAAAAAGTAATAGACGCAGTGATATATTTCTTTTTACAAAAATAAGAAAAACGTTCTTGCCACGTTTGTGAGGCTATCCATAATTTTTCTTCAAGGTCTTCAATATTAACGATAATTTTTTCAGAAGAATTAAAACCAAGAATATATGTCAAGCGAGCAAATGATGTGTCGCCCACATACCCATGGGTAGAAGCTAAAATTCCCCCATATTCTTTGGAAATTAATTTTCCAAGCTCTACTCGCAGACTTTCGCTGTACTTATGTTTGGGCAAATATACTAATACCGATAGAGAGCGACCAACTTCATCGGTGCGTGCAAAAACAGCATTACGATCATACATATTAAGAATGCGTTCAATTAATTCCACTAGTTGTTTTTCTGATAGATAGTAAAATTCATCTAACGGAATGCTATCTATGATATTACTCAATAATCTTTCATCATGAGATTTAAGAGAAAATCCAAAAGTTTGATAAACTTTTATGGCTTTATTTTTTAACCACGGAACATCAATAGGAGAAGTTTTATAAAAATCAGAAGTGAATAGCCCAATAATTTGAACAACGCCTTCAATGGTTCCATTTTGATTAATATCCAGAACTTTAATGGAGTCTATTCTAGAGCCGCGGTATATAATAGAGCGCGCGTGTTCTTTTTTTATGTGCATTAAGTGCTGTTGAAGAAGCTGACTAGCTGGCTCTTGAAGTTCTATTGTGGGTAAGAAAAAATCTTCTGAATTGTGAATTTCATCTTCTTTAAATAATCCATATCTATGAGTGGCTTGGTTATCAAACTTAGTATCTTTATCTGAAGAATTTATGGTTTTATAGTGTCGCAATCCAAGAAATACAAAATGTTCATTATCTAGCCAATTTAAAAAAGCTCCAGCTTGTTCAATATACTCTTCTTTTTGTGCAAGCATTGCACTTGATATATTTTGAGTCCATTTTTGCATGACAGAAAAATCATCAACCACAAGAGTTAACTTTGAATAAAGCTCCTTTAATGACTCTCTGTAATTGGCGGGAATTTCTATATCTATAGGAAGAATAACAGCAATTAGTGATTCTGCAGTTGATCCTTCATGGCAGCAAGTTAATCCAGAATCAGATCTCTGCGGAGAAAATATAGGGTGCACAAGCTCATCAACAACTAATTTATTCGTTGCTAGCCACACTTTTGTGCTGCGCACAACGAAAGATTTGTCAAAACTATGTAAAAATAATACTTGAAGTTTGTGTTTTTCAAGCAGGATATGCTTGATATGAAATTCATTTTTAGGTGGAGATTTTCTTAAAATATCAAAAGCTTTTTTAGCAATATCAGCCAATATATTTTGTGAAGCCTGTTCACAAAGATTTTCTAAGTACCCAAAACTAACGTGCTGAAAAAAACTACTTACAAATTCTTTAAGTACAAGATTTTTTTTATCATCTTCTGATAGAATATTACTGATAAATTCTAATTTTTGAATTTCTTTAGAAGACATAAAAATTTCTAATTATTTTTCCTTGATTATACCTAGGATTTGCAAATAAACCTACGGGTATATATGGGCTGATCACTTAGCCATGCTGAAGTTTTTTTATCAACATTCACAGCACCTGCAGCAATGCTGTATTGCCAAACTAAGCGGTCTTTCCACTCATTGCCAAAATAAACATATTTTTTTTCTCCAAACATCTTATTCAGCAACGCTGCTTTTTTTTCGCCAACTAAATTGTTATCTAGTGTGCTGCCAAAAGCACCGTCAAAAATATTTAGGAATGCAGAAACTTTATCAGCAATTTCTTGGTCTGACCCTGTCACCAAATAAAGCTTAGCTCCTTGCTCCTTGAGCTGCTGAATATATTGAAAAATTTCAGGAAAAAATACTAATTTTTTGGGATCAAAAATAATGTTTTTTAAAAGGTTATGTTTTAGGTGTGTTCTGCCTTTTTTCCACCAAATAAAAAGCTGAAAAAATCTAAAGGGATGGCGCTTTAAAAAGTCCCTCGCACATAACCATAAGCAATCTCCAGACCATAAAGTGCCATCTAGGTCAACACAAATAGGAAATTTTGCAAAATCTTGTTCAGAAAAACTATTCATTGGGATAACTCTATAAAGTGCAAAAAATCATTAATTTCGCTGATGATAAACTATTTGTTTGACCTAGTCATATCTTTATATGACCATGGTTTGCCAAGCACGAATACAAAACAGCATTAGTATCAAGTTATAGAGATTTTGTTGTTTTATGTTATAAAAAACTGCAGATACATTTAACGAGTAAAAGCCAATGCCCTTACCAAATAAATCATTTTATTTTATTCGTCACGGTGAGACTGATTGGAATAAGCGTCATATCATTATGGGAAGCATTGATATCCCTTTGAATGATTTAGGGATAACGCAATCGCAACAAGCTGCTTCAATTCTGAAAAAAGAAAAATTTGATGCGATTATTTCTAGTCCGAGGATTCGAGCTTTAAAAACAGCTCAAGTCATTGCTGAACAAGTTAAAATCAATAAACCAATTATTATTAATACACAGATTACGGAAAGAGAATGGGGTGATGCAGAAGGAAAACCCATTGACCCAACAAAAGGTTTATTTAACGATGAGGATACTCCACATGGAGCAGAGACATTCAGCGCATTTACAGTGAGAGTTCTTGGAGCTGTATCTTTAATACTTCTTGAGCACAATTGTCCATTGATCGTTTCTCATGGGGGTGTATTTAAAGCGCTTGCCGATAGTTTAGGGCATAAAAATCTTCAAGCACTAAATTGCTCACCAATTTTATTTAAGCCAGCTAAAAATTTTTGGAGTGTGCACAATTTGGTTAATGAAAGTCTTGATTTTTAAGAAGTATAAGGATTCTTAATGTTCTTCACAATAAACCTGATTGGCACACCAGGTAAGTTAAAGTCATCTCTTAGCCCATTACTAAGGTACCTAATGTAAGAAGCAGGCAGGTCATCAGCCTTAGTGCAAAATAACGCAAATGTTGGAGGACGTGATTTTACTTGTGTCATGTACTTAATGCGAATACGACGACCTGCAACTGCAGGGGTAGGGTGCCTGTCCAACATAAATGGCAGCCACTCATTAAGCTTTGCGGTTGGAATACGCATATTCCACAATTTATTAAGCTCTAAAACCATATCAAGCATTTGATCAAGATTTTTATGATTCAAAGCAGAAATGGCAACCATTGGAACATCACGCACCTGGGCAAGTTGATAATTTAATTGATTACGAATATGCTCCATAAGCTCTGGAAGATGATTTATTTTATCAACTTTATTCAGCGCTAAAATTAGTCCGCGACCTTCTTCAACTACTTGTTGTGCCAACCCAAGATCTTGTTTTTCTAATTGCTCCTCAATAGGAATGGTTGCATCAATTACTAACACAACCATTTCAGCAAATTGTAGAGTTCTTGTGGCGCTTTGAACTGCTAACTGTTCAACAGCATCTTGTACTTTTGCTTTTCTTCGAATTCCAGCAGTATCAATTAATTCAAATTTCTGACCGTTATGTTCCCATAATAAACTAACTGAATCTCTGGTTACGCCTGGCATATCTGCGGTAAGCAATCGTTCTTCACCAAAAAGCGCATTAACCAAAGTGGATTTTCCAACATTGGGCCGACCCATAATTGCTAGCTTCAATGGTCTATCTGTTGCTTCAACCTCTTCTTCAACCGTTAAGTGAGGCTGAATTGCTTCATATAGTGCATCAATACCTAAATTGTGCTCTGCAGAAACACTTATGACTGTTTGAAAGCCAAGAGCAAACACATCATATTCAGTTATTTGTGCTTTTTTGCTGTCATTTTTATTAATTAGCACAATGATGGGCTTGTTTTTTTTGTGTAAAAATTTTGCAATTTCCGCATCAAACGCTGTTATTCCTGCTATTCCATCAACGACAAAAGCAACCATTTGGGCTTCTTCTATCGCAGCTTCACTCTGTAGCTGCATATTTTTTGATAATTCAGGGTGTGCAGCAGATGTTTCAGGATCGGCAAGTCCAGGCGTGTCTAATATACGAAAGGGCATGTCGCCATAGTAGGCTTGTCCTTCTTGGAAGTCCCTGGTAACTCCAGGGCGCTCATGCACAATCGCCACTTTTCTCCCTAGTAGACGATTAAAAAGGCTAGACTTACCTACATTAGGACGGCCTATTAGAGCAAGGGTAAACATAATTTATTTCTATCTCCAGGCTTGTAATACGCCTGAATCAGTTAAGGTGAAGATTGTTTTATCAGCTGCAATTGGAGAAAGTTGACATGCTGATTCCAAGCTATATGTCGTATCAATTTTTCCATCTGTAACATTTACAAGCGCCATTTGTTCGCTTGTGCTAACAATAGCTAATTGATTGTTTACAGCAATTGGTCCTGCCCAGGTGATCACTTCTTCACTTTCACGTTTACGTGGTAAAGACGCTGCCCAACGAACCTGTCCTGTTGATTTTAATAAGCACACCAAGTCATCATTCGTGGTAATTAAGAAAAGAAAATTACCGCTTAGTACCGGGGTGCGCAATGCACCAATGTCCTTGGTCCATATCTTTTTACCAGTTAACAGTTCATAAGCAGCAATGCGCCCACCATGACTTGCAATATAGACGATATTATCTTCAATAATTGGTCGTGCACGAATATGTGCAATGCTTGATACTGTATCAATTCTTAAAGCAGGTGTTATGGTGTCTGACCAAAGCATGCGACCGCTTTCAGGGCTTAAACAATAAATTTCTCCTGAAGTTAAAGTAACAACAACTGCTTGTGAGCAAGCAGCAGGGGCGCTTCCACCAAGAAGAGAGCTTGGTTCAATAATTCCTGCATAATCCCACAATTCATCGCCTGTTTTTGCTTCAAGTGCAAAAATCTCGTTATTCACAGTCACAACAAAAATACGTCCAGCAAAAATAGTTGGTGCAGCACGAATAGGAGTTTCTAGCTGCTTCGTCCAAATGCTTTTTCCAGTTTGTGCTTCAACACACCAAACTTCACCGAAAGATGTTGTGATATATAAATTATTGCCATCAGCGGCAAATCCGCCGCCCATAGTGTTACTATGTCCTTCCTCAGGCGAGGTTGTTAGCTCCCAAACAAGAGAGCCATCCGCAACTTTCCTAGCTTGTACGTAACCATGTATATCCATCGAGTATACTAAGCCATTGTTAACAACTGGGTGTGTAATCAACCTATGGTAGGTGTCAGATCCATCACCAATAGTTTCGGCCCATACTTTTTTTAAGTCATTACTTACTTGCACAGGTTGCACAAGATGTGCAGGATTTCCTCCAACATGATTCCAATCTTTCAAATCAGCAGCTGCAGGCAGTTGAACCGTCATATTTTCCAAAGCTGGATCTGGCCTTAAAGAATTCCCCACTATAATAAAAGGCTCGCGTTTCCCTTTTAATTTTTCTTTTGTTTCACTGCAACCAACTAGAACTAGTAGAGCAATCAAACAGCCTGTTATAGATACGTTTTTCATTAGTTCCCTTTTTGAGCTTGCTCTGCCATTTGGCTGGCTAGATTTTGTGTCATAACTTGAGCACGTGTCTGAAGATCTTTAGGGCATTTTGGATCTTGTGCAATGCTCACAAATATTTCTGCAGCTTTTGCATGATTATTTTGACGTAGCTCAAGTATTGCCTTCAACTCGAGAGCTAGGTGACGATAAGGCGCTGCTTCTTTTGCGCAAGGCTCTAGCAGTTTTTCAAGTTTTTTTAATTCTTCCACGTTGTTGTTTTTAAGGCGATCTAAGTGCAAGCTTACATAAAGAACAGTCGCCAGCTCACGGAACATGTGCTCAGTGCTGCTGCTATCCATCAAATCCTTATAAATTTCTTCTGCCCGATTCAAATCCTTATGGCCAGTTTCCTGACGTAAGATCGCAGCCATATTAAATTTTGCAAGAGTAGAATATGAACGATGAGAAGATTTTGAAATACCTTCCATAGCTGACAAGGCATCGCCAATATTTTTATTAAACAATAATGTTTGTGCACTCACAAACTGTTGAGAAATAATATCGCGCTGCTTAGCTTGGTGATGTTGCCAAAAATTAAATGCTGCTGATAACCCAATAATCACAGCAAAACCAATGACTATAGACTTTCCATACTTCTTCCAAAGTTGTTCAAATTTTTCTTGGCGAAGATCACTTTCAACTTCTTGGACGAACTGTTCAAAATTATTTGACATAAAAATTCTTTTTGATCTTAAAATTTATTCATAATTGCACTATATACTGTATTGAGAGAACAGCAAATACAGAAGTGATGGCAATTTTACCAGTTTTGGTCACACCAAACCCTATTTTACGCAGAAAAGCTACGCTTGTGTCTGTTGTAGATGTGCATATCAAAAAATTATTAAAAGATTTAGAAGAAACCATGGTCGCAGAAGATGGCATTGGACTTGCTGCTCCTCAGGTCGGAGTTTCAAAGCGAGTTTTAGTTATGGATGTGCCAGCAAACATGACAATTGATGGAGAAGAAATGGAAGGAGTTGATGCAGGTCAAAATCTTTATCGAATGGTAAATCCAGAAATTATTTGGGCTAGTGATGAATTGTCCACGTGCCAGGAAGGCTGTCTTTCTGTTCCAGGACAGTATGCCTCAGTAACACGCCCAGAAAAAGTGCGTATAAGATACCTAAATGAAAAAGGTATTGTTTGTGAAACAGAATTCAATCATTTACAAGCCGCTTGTGTTCAACATGAAATGGATCATCTAGACGGTAAGCTTTTTGTAGATTATCTTTCATCAATGAAACGTGAGATGTTGCTTCGCAAAGCCCAGCGTGTAGAACTATAGAGATATTTCTCTATAGTTCTACAACTTCCTAGCAATCGACTCGATTTCAAAGCACTCAATAATATCACCTTCGCGAATGTCATTATAGTTTTCAAAGGCCATACCACATTCAAATGCTTCTTTCACTTCTTTTACTTCGTCTTTGAAGCGTTTAAGTGTTTTTAATGTGCCTTCATGTATTACAATGCTGTCACGCAACAAGCGTACCTTTGCGCCACGTTTCACTACGCCTTCGGTTATGTAGCACCCTGCAACTTTACCAATGCCTGTAATGTTAAATACGTTACGTATGGCGGCATTTCCAAGATATTTTTCTTTCAATGTTGGCGCTAATAGGCCGCTTAGCATTGTTTTAATATCATCAATTACATCATAAATAATTGAATAATAACGAATGTCTAAGCCATCTCTTCGTGCAAGGTCTCTGGCTTGTGGATTTGCACGCACGTTAAATCCAACGATAATTCCTCCAGAAGCGCGGGCAAGAGTAACGTCACTTTCGTTAATTCCTCCAACACCACCGTGTAAAATTCGTGGGGCCACTTCCGTACCACTTAATTTTTGTAAGCTCGATGTGATCGCTTCTAATGAGCCTTGAACGTCAGTTTTAATGACAACAGGGAATTCTTTAATATCTCCAGCTGCAATCTGGCTCATGATTGATTCCATGGAAGTCTTTACTCTAGATTTTGCTATTTGGTCACGTTTTCTATGAGTACGTGATTCTGCAATTTCACGAGCTTTTGCTTCACTTTCAACAACCAAAAATTCATGGCCTGCAGTAGGAACGCCGTTAAATCCTAAGACCTCAACAGGAACTGAAGGTCCTGCTTGTTTGATAGGTTTTCCATGATCGTTAACCATTGCACGAACCTTGCCCCATTCAGAGCCTGCTACAACAATATCACCGACTTCAAGCGTACCATTTTGAACAAGAAGGGTCACAACCGTGCCGCGGCCGCGATCAACTTTAGCCTCGACTACGGCGCCTAATGCACTTCTATTTGGATTAGCTTTTGGCTCAATGACTTCTGCTTGCAAAAGAATAACTTCTTCTAATTTTTCAAGATTCCTAAGCTCTTTCGCTGAAACTTCAACGCTCAGGACATCTCCACCAAATTCTTCCAAAATTATGTCGTGGCTTAATAATTCACTGCGGACTCGCTCTGGGTTTGCGTCTGGCTTATCAATTTTGTTAATGGCAACAACTATTGGCACACCAGCGGCTTTTGCATGGTTAATTGCTTCAATGGTTTGCTCCATGATTCCATCGTCTGCAGCCACAACAAGAACGACAACGTCTGTGACGTTTGCTCCTCGAGCGCGCATTTCACTGAAAGCAGCATGACCTGGTGTATCAATAAAGGTGATCTTTTTACCAGATGCCATCGTAACTTGATATGCACCAATATGCTGAGTTATTCCCCCAGCTTCACCAGCAACTACGTCTGTTTTCCGCAAAGCGTCCAGTAGTGACGTTTTTCCATGATCAACGTGTCCCATCACAGTCACAATAGGCGCACGGGAAACTAAATCAGCTGCGTTATCTTCTGCTCCCTTAAGTCCAATCTCAATATCTGAATCAGATACACGTTTGGGAGTATGACCGAATTCAGCGCAGATCAATTCAGCTGTATCAGCGTCAATAATCTGATTAATAGTCACCATCATGCCTAGTTTCATTAATGATTTAACCACATCACCAGAACGAACAGCCATACGGTTAGCAAGTTCACCAACTACAATGGTTTCAGGGATAATTACTTCTCGCACTATTTTTTGTGCATCCTGTTGATCAGCGCCATGTTGCTGACGCATTTTCTTTTGATTCATGCGTTTCATAGCAGCAATAGAGCGTGAACGTTGTTCAGTGTCGTCTGCTAACAATCTAGCCTGAGTATTCCTGTCTAATTTTTTAGGGGCTTCGCTCAATGTTTTTTTAGCTGGAACCACAACTTTTTTCGGAGCTTCCGCTCTGTAAACAACGGCTTTGCGTTTTGCTGCTACTGCTTCTTCATCGTCAGCCACCACGAAATCATCTTTTGGTTTTGCTGGATGTTTTGAATCACTTCTTTGTGGAGTTTTTACAAGTTCTCCAGGTGCTGGTGGTAAAGTGGCAGCCATAAGTTCTAGACTTACAAGCTCAATACGTTTTTGTTCAAGAATTTCTGAATCTTTTGCTGACTCTTCAGGTTCTTGATTACGGGAACGTCGTTCTTGCTGCCTTGCTTGTTCTTCTAAAGCTGATTTTACTGCCTTTAAACGAGCATCTAGCTCACCATGAGTAAGCCCACGAAGAGTTTCCGGTAAATTAGCCTCATTCACATTAACAGGTTCTATAGGTTTTTCTACCTGCGATCCTATTTTTTTGCGTTTAACCTCAACGTCCACAGTTTTTGTGCGGCCGTGTGTAAAGCTTTGTTGCACTTGTCCTTCTGCAGGACGCTTAACCTCAAGTCTTTTTCCTAAGGTAAGTGTTTTTTTCTTAACTAGCGCATCACCTTGCTCCGTTGCTTGAGCCTCGGTATTGTTTGCTTGTCCCGTTTGCGACTCCAACGCCATACATATCCTATTCTTGGTTAAACCAGTGCTCACGAGCTTTCATGATGATGGCATTAGCCACTTCAATATCCATAACCCCTGCACCAATAATTTCTTGTAACTCATCTCCAGCAAGCTCCGCTAAATCTTCACGTATTTTTACGCTTTTTTCTGCTAGCTTTACCAACATCTGTGATGTTAATCCAAGACCGTACATATCTTCAGCAACGCCAAGTGCATCACACTTCTCTTTCATTATGGCATCCAAATTTTCAAGATAAGCCTTGCCTCTAGATTGCAGCTCATTAGCTGTATCTTCATCGATACCTTCGATTCTCAAAAATTCGTCTATATCGATAGTTGCGACTTCTTCAATGGTTTCAAAGCCTTCAGAAATTAATAATTGAGCGAACATTTCATCTATATCTAGCGCTTCAATGAATAAATTCATTTTGCTTTCATTTTCCTGTGCACGACGACTTACGTCGTCGTCTTCAGTAATAATGTCAATTTTCCAGCCTGTAAGCTGTGAAGCTAGGCGTACATTTTGTCCACGTCTGCCGATAGCCAAACTTAACTGGTCTTCAGCCACAATTACATCTATACGATGTTGGTCTTCATCAATAACAACCCTAGAAATTTCAGCAGGGGCAAGTGCGTTTACGATAAAAGTGGCTGGATTGTTTGTCCATGTAATAATGTCAACTTTTTCACCTTGCAGTTCGTTCACAATAATCTGCACACGACTGCCGCGCATGCCAACGCAAGAACCAACAGGATCTAAGTTTGGGTCAGATGTGTAAACAGCCATTTTTGCACGACTACCTGGATCACGTGCAATAGCTTTAATCTCAATAATATTATCATAAATTTCTGGTACTTCTTGTTCAAAAAGTTTAGCCATAAACTTAGGATGTGAGCGCGACAACACAACCATTGGGCCGCGTGAATCAGGTTTTAAATCGTGAATGATTGCTCGAACTCTGTCACCAACACGGTAGCTTTCTCGAGGAATCAGATCATCCTTACGCAAAATACCCTCGGCTTTTCCAAGGTCAACGATAACATTTCCAAATTCGACACGTTTAACTAACGCATTTACCACGTCGCCAATACGATTTTTGAATTCTTCATGTTGACGAGCGCGCTCTGCATCACGAACCTTTTGAAAAATAATTTGGCGCGCACTTTGTGCTGCAATTCTTCCAAATTCAAGAGGAGGAAGCTCTTCTTCCAAAAGGTCATCAATTTTTGCATCAGGATAATCTAGAAGCGCTGTTTCAAGCGTAACTTGATTAATAGGGTCTTCAATCAGCTCCACAACCATCAAGCAACGAACTGTCTGTACATGCCCTGTTTCACGGTCAATATTGACGCGAATGTCATGTTCCATTCCGTATTTTTGTTTTGCAGTACGCTGCATCGCAAGTTCCATGGCAACAATCACTTCTTCGCGATCAATGCCTTTTTCACGTGCAACCACATCAGCCACTTGAATTAATTCATGTCTTGGATGTTGAATTGCGTTTTCCACAGGCTTTAATTTTCTGCTTGCCATGGTATCCCTATATCAATCTTTCTTCTAAATAGAATTAGTCAAATTTGCCTGGCGGATATCGCCATAGCGAATGTCGATACGATCTGATCCACTATCAAGGGGGTGCTTCAGGTGTAAAGAAATACCTTCATCAGAAGCTTTTTCTAAAAACCCTTGGAAATTCTTACGATTCTCAACAGGCAATATTGTTTTTACCACAATTTCTAAGCCAAGGAAACGTTTATAATCTTTTGGCTGTGTAATAGGTCTTTCTGGGCCTGGAGACGATATTTCCAATACATAAGCACCAGAAATAGGATCATCTACATTCAAATGAACAGATAAAGTTCTACTTACCTGTGCGCAATCATCTACATTAATTGGTTGCTCGTCCAATTTTTCAATCATAACCTGTAGCGTTTTGCGCGTCATGCCAGTTATTTGGACGCGCACAATTCCATATCCCATAGGATTAACAATGGAATCAAATTTTTCGTGAAGAGAATCTATTAGTTGCATACAAACTTCCTTAAGCCATATCGGTAAGGTAGGTATTTTATTTATTGATTTCAAGTTTTTTGTTTATTTTTTTAGCAATAGGATGATGTTCTTGCACAAGTTGGTATACAGATATAGGCATCACATGGGTGTATATTTGGGTGGTTGCTATGTCACTGTGACCTAGTAATTTTTGAATGGTTAGTAAATCAGATCCACCCTGTAAAAGGTGTGTAGCAAAGCTATGACGAAACACATGAGGTGAAATCATCGTCGGATTTAGGCCAAATTCTAAAGCAGTTTCTTTTATTAATTGTCCTACTCGTTGACGTGTAAGGCACCCCTCTTTACTCCTTGATGCAAAAAGAAAAACTGAGCTTTTTGGGCCACTTACAAAAATTTCTCTAACTTTTAAATACGTAAATAATGCCTCTATACATGTGTCATTTAATGGCACCAATCTTTCTTTGTTGCCCTTGCCTTTCACTAAAATCATTGGTTGAGCTGTAGCGCCTTTAACAACACAATTTACGGGCAGTCTAATAAGCTCAGTTACTCGAAGACCAGAAGCATATAACAACTCTAAAATGGCCCTTATTCTAATGTGAGCAGGTTCCGTTGCATTTCTCAAAAAATCTAAAAAATCTCCCATTTGTTTAGAAGAAACTACTTTAGGTAAGGTTGCTGGGCTTTTTGCCGTCTTTATATGTAAACATGGGTTACTAGCAATGGTTCCTTCATTAAATAGAAAAAGATAAAATTGTTTAAGTGTTGAAATTCGTCTGTTTATTGTGCTGACTTTAAATTCTTTGGAAAATAAATCCTGAATATATCCTTCTATATCAGCTTTTAAAACATTTAATGCTGATTTGTTGATCCATTTTGTAAAGTGGTTCAGATCTCTCTGGTATGCTTCTAGCGTGTTTAAAGAAGCATTACGATCAGCCGCTTGTGATTCAAGAAATAAATCTATTTGCATACTTAGATTATTAACACTATATCAGAGGGCTTTACTACAGATAATTCTTCGTGAAATACTATTAGTGTAAACCTTATCAACTTATGTGGTGTTATTACTATGGATATGACTTGTACAGCAGACCCAAACTTTCTTGCAACAGCTATTGCTGTGATGATATTACTTCTTGTTCCAATGGCGTTACCCATTATAAGAAGTATCCCTAACTTTAATGTTTCAAAAGTATCCTCCATTGGAGGAGGAATGGCCATGGCAGCGGTATTTGTGTTCATGGTTCCAGACGTTGTCGCAAAAATAAGCACTGTTGCCGCGAACACGAATATAGAGTTCTTAAAGCAAGAGCACCACCTAATGTTTTTGGTGTTTACTACTTTTCTTGTGGCTTTTTGTACAATGTATGCTTTGGAAAAAGTAGCTCTTGATCGAACAAAAGTGAAGGCCGAGCCTAGTCTTTTTGTGTTTTATCTTCACATGGGAATACTCTGCGCTATGCTGATTGCTTTAGTGAGTTCATTTCCTGTTCTCGCAAAAGCAAGTTTTTACGCAATTGGCATAGTCTGTTCATTGGCCGTTTTTGAGATTTTTCTCGAAGAAGTTGCTCTTTTGAAGCACTTTGGAGCGTTATATTCTCATGTTGGGCGTTATATAGTGATGCTTGCTATTGTGATAGGGTGGGCGCTGGGACTAAAGTTTATCACTCAGGAAAGTAGTGTGTTTACTTTAATGACGCAAGCCTTCGTCATTGGCATGATTCTTACCGCGGTTGTGAAAGGTGAGTTTGACCTAATTAATCAATCCAACAATTATATCATTTTCATTGTTTCAGCTTTTACAAAGGTTTTGATTGTATTAGGTTTGATTAACATTGAAGATGCAAATGTGGCTAAAAGAGCAGCTATGCCTAAGCCTCAACCTCCCAAAGCTCAGGCGGATATTCATGTGCTTCCTGCTCCTGGCTCTACTTCTGCAGCACCACCAAATTTAGACATGGCGGCCGGGCCTGCAGGTCCAGTAAATCCTGGAGCGACTCCTGGGGCATCTCCAAACCCAGTTCCACCTCCACCTGCTCAATACTAATTTTTAAACAGAGCCCAGCATTATTTTACTTGCTGGGCTTTTTTATCACGTATAAATTCCGTTGATAATTTCTTCAAAAAGCTTATGCCAGTTTTGTTCCGCACCAATGCGCATTAAAACAGATCCTATGCCAACCGCGGCACGATCCATAAATACAAATTCTCGCGGCGGTTTTATCCCACCTAATTCATGTAGTTTTTTATGAACATCTCGGGCCACTATCCAACCTTTTTTACCTCCATTTACATCTTGAATAGGGCGAACTTTATTTTCGAGTAAGGGCTCATATAATAACTTTGCCCATTGATTTAGCACATCAATCAGCTCATTAGAAATGTTACTGAATCCCCAACGTTTATAGGCATCCACAGCCAAGTCTGGCTTGTTGTCTCTAAAAGCAATATATAGATCGACTACGGCTTGCAAAAACTGTTTTTCAAATCTACGCACACATCCAAAATCAAGTAAGCAAATTCGACCATCATCTAGAATTAAATAATTTCCAGGATGGGGATCTCCATGCAATATATTGAAACGATAGAGTGGCCAATACCAAGCCAAGAACAGCTTGCGCCCTAATTCATTACGAACATCACTAGGGCATGAAATATACTCAAGCGCAGGCTTTCCTTCAATCCATTCCATTGTTAAAAGACGCTTAGTTGAAAGCTCTGAGTATATTTTTGGCACGACAACAAAATCAAACTGATTATTCAAAATATTTCTAAATTGTTCAAGATTTTTTGCTTCTAAAGTGTAATCCAGCTCTTCATATAGTCGGTCTCGAATTTCTTCGGCTATATCATGAGTATCTATAGATTTGTTGAAAGACTGGTAAATATTTAAAACCATATCTAATTGTTTTAAATCTGCACTGACAGTGGTTTCCATATCAGGGTACTGTAGTTTTACAGCAAGATTTTCACCCTGAATACTTACAGCTTTATGAATTTGTCCTAACGATGCAGCATGGGATGCTTTTAACGAAAAATCCTGGAACGAATCTCTCCAATTTTTCCCAAGCTCGCCAGTCATTCGCCGTCTTACAAAACCTTCTCCCATTGAAGGTGCATTCGATTGTAGTGTCATAAATTCTGCCGCAAATTCTGGAGGTAGGGCATCTGGTACGGTTGCTAAAAATTGAGCCATTTTCATAAATGGTCCCTTAAGCCCTCCGAAAGATTGACGTAATTTTTGTGCATAAGCTGCTTCATCGATATTCAATCCTAAGTATTCTTGAGCGCTAACCCGCATGCCAATCCCGGTTAGAGTTGTGCCCACATCGAATAGTCGCTTCAGTGTTTTAAAATGTTCCATTATTTTCTTTTATAGCTCTGGCTATGGTCAGTACTTCAACTCTTGCTGCTCCTGCATTTAATAAAGCCTGAGCGCATGCATTGGCAGTTGCTCCGCTTGTAAGCACATCATCGATCAATAGTACATTTGCATTTTTTAAAATATTTTTAGAATCAGTTACTGCAAATGCATCTTTAAGATTTTCATAGCGTAGCGATTTACTTTTGTGTCCCTGCGACGTGGTTGACTTTACGCGTTTTAAAAGATTTGGGTTAATTGCAACATTTGTATACTTTGCGATTAATTTTCCAAGTTCTGTTGCCTGATTATATTGACGGATGAAAAAACGCCACCAGTGCAAGGGGACTGGCACAATAATACTAGTGTCATTAGGAAGACATCGTTGCATCCAGCCAAAAAGCATAGGGCCCAAGTGTAGTCCATCGTAATTTTTATATCTCAGCACAAGTTTTTTTACTGAATCATTGTAAATAAGCGGTGCGTGGGCTTTAGAAAAAACAGGGGGGTGTTTTAAGCAATCTGTGCATGGCATGTCATGATCAACATTATCTAGAGGAACACAACATACAGAACATTTAGGTGATGTTATAAATCTTAATTTGGGCCAGCAATCACTACACAAAGTGTATGGCTCTTTTGTTATTTCTCTACACAATGCGCATTGCGGTGGGAGCAAAAAATTAATCACAGCTTGCGCAGCAGGTGTGTTAAAAATCACTTTTGTAAACGTGCTATGTTTGCAGGAACAGGATGATCCTTAGCTTTTACGGTTTCTAGAAATGAGTGTTTTTGCATGTACCCATCGTACCAACGGTAGAGTTTTTCGTAGTTTTTTCGGAATGGCTCATCTGAAAAACGAAGATCAACGTAGGACAAAAACGTTGCTACACATAAATTTTCAAATAAGATTTCTCGATTTAGCTTAGTGTCTATACTCTCATCAAGATATTTCAGCCCACTGGTTAGCGCTAAGCGTTGACGATCGTACCAATCTTCACACTGCAAATGCTTTGGCCGAAAAAAATGTTCATATCTCATCGAAACTGCAGCATCTGCCATGCCATCAACCAGGGCTTGTACTTTTAATGATTTAAACTTATCTGGCATCAGCGCAGTGGTTTTTCCTGCTTTATCCATAATGAATTCACAAATTACCGATGAATCAAAGATGGTTTCATCAGCACTTATTTTTAAAGCAGGGATTTTACCCAAGGGATTTAGTTTTCTAAAAAATGTATCTGTTTGCCAGGGATGAAATTCTTCAACGATAATATTTTTTGTTTGTTCGCAGGCTAAAATAACCGCTTTAACTTTGCATCCAAAAGGAGAGCTAGGAAATGAATAAAGTATCATCGGTACAAATGCTAAAGTATCTTAGCCTATGCTAGCATGCAACCTTATGGTTTTCAGCATATTTTTCTATAAATTCACGAGGTAATCCGATATCAGGGCAAACTATTTCTCCACATAATGCGTTGGCATTCGCATGATTATGAACAGGTTTCAGGCATCCTATAGCAACAGTGAGATTTGGCACAACAACATTTCCTGTGCTTGTGGAAGTATTTGCATCTATTCCGCTTGGAACGTCAATCGAAATAACGGGATTAGATTGCTTGTTCAAATTGTTTATTAGCTGCTCAAAAATACCTTCGGGCTTTTTGGTTAGTCCAATCCCAAACAAAGCATCAATGTATATGTCTCCAGAAACAGGCATATCGGCAAATTCAATGTTTGGATAAAAGGCTTTGGCACGATTTATATTAATATTCAAAACATCTTGAGAAGGCAAAACAGGCATGAAAATAGTTATTTTTTTTGTATGAGGAGCTAGAAATAAGGCTGTAGAAACGCCATCTCCACCATTTTTTCCAGGTCCTGCAAATATAACCACGTGATCACTGCAAAATGGTCCGTAGTACTTTAAAATCTCTTTTGCACAAGAAAATCCTGTAACCTCAATCAGACTTCCTTCGTCTAATCCAGTTATTCGTAAATAATCTGATTCACATAGTATGGTAGCTTCTTTGTTTAGAACTGGAAAATCCATGAAAGGCCTTTGTATTTATTTAAAATGTAAAAATTTCAAATTTTAGCACTATACAACTAATTTTTTTGAATTTTTTATATTTTTGTTTTCTGCTCCAAGTATATCGGATTCTACGTAATCATTGTCAATCATTTTTCCAGAAGGTTTTTTGTTTTTTGCAGAAGATAATGCACTAACTAATGTAGCGTTGCATTTTTACAACTTTATGCGCTAATCATTCGAGCTTTCAAGTATGGTTTCAGGTACTGGCCTGTATAGCTTTTTGCAATCTTTGCAATTTCTTCAGGTGTGCCTGTTGCAATAACTTCACCACCACCATCTCCACCTTCAGGCCCCATATCAATGACCCAGTCAGCCGTCTTAATCACTTCTAAGTTATGCTCAATAACTAAAACTGTATTTCCTTGCTCAACTAAGTGGTGCAAAACTTCCAATAATTTTCGAACATCTTCAAAATGCAAGCCTGTTGTCGGTTCATCAAGAATATACAAAGTTTTTCCGGTGGCGCGACGTGATAATTCTTTTGCTAGTTTTACGCGCTGAGCTTCGCCACCTGATAGGGTTGTTGCTTGTTGGCCTACTTTTATATATCCCAAACCCACTTGTTTAAGGGCACGTAACTTGTCAGCTACAGCGGCATTGTTTTCAAAAAAATCTACTGCTTCTTCAACGGTCATATCTAAAACATCAGCAATGCTTTTATTTTTATATGTAATTTCTAATGTTTCACGGTTGTAGCGTTTCCCATGACATTGATCGCATTCTACGTAAACATCAGGCAAGAAGTGCATTTCAATTTTTACAACACCATCTCCCTGACAAGCTTCACAACGACCACCTTTGACGTTGAAAGAAAATCTACCAGGCGTATAGCCACGTGTTTTTGCTTCGGGCATACCTGAAAACCATTCACGAATTGGTGTAAAACATCCAACGTATGTTGCTGGGTTTGAACGTGGGGTGCGGCCAATAGGTGATTGATCAATATCAATAACCTTATCAATATGTTCCGCACCTTCTAATGATTTATAAATTCCAGGTAAATCTCGTCCATGATTAAATTGACGATTCAACGCTTTGTATAAGGTTTCTATTACAAGGGTTGATTTTCCACCTCCTGAAACTCCGGTAACACATGTAAATGTACCCAAAGGAAATGTAGCTTCAACATTTTTTAGATTGTTTGTTTTTGCGCCAGTGATTTTTAAAAATTTATCTATGTGACCTGTTCGACGGTGTGCTGGTATGGGGATGGACTTTGTGCCTTTCAGGTACTGACCTGTCAAACTTTTAGGACACAACATTATTGTTTGTGGTGTGCCTTCCGAGATAATTTCACCGCCATGCACGCCTGCTGCTGGCCCCATATCAATTACATAGTCTGCAGTGCGTATAGCATCTTCATCATGCTCAACAACCACTACTGAATTGCCTAAATCACGTAAGTTACGCAGAGAATCAAGCAAACGATCGTTATCGCGTTGATGCAAGCCAATTGATGGTTCATCTAGTACATACAGCACACCCGTAAGGCCTGATCCTACTTGAGAAGCCAAACGTATGCGTTGGCTTTCGCCACCTGAAAGAGTTCCTGCTCCCCTTGAAAGAGTAAGATAATCAAGTCCAACATCAATTAAAAATTTCAATCGGTTACGAATTTCTCTTAAAATCTTATCGGCAATGTCTTGTTGTTTTTTTGTTAGCTCTAGGCTTTCAAACCACTTCAATGCATCTTTTATAGAGAATCGACATACTTCACCAATATGCAATTGTGCAAGTTTTACACACAAGGCTTCATCTTTTAATCTGTAGCCTCCGCAACTATGACAGGGTGTTTCGTTTTGGAACCGTCGTAAAAATTCTCTAGTCCAATCGCTTTCTGTTTCTAACCATCTGCGACGTAAATTTGGAATAACGCCTTCAAAAGGTTTTTTTGAAATGTATTTGCGAACCCCATCATTATACACAATAGGAATAATTTCAGTGCCTGACCCATGAAGAATAATTTTCTTTAAGTTTTCTGACAGGTCTTTGAATGGAGTTGTTGCGCTTTCGCTAAAATAGTTGGCAAGTCCATCTAGCACTTGCGCATAATATTCCGAGGTCATTTGCCCACGCTTATTAGTTACTGCACTTTCTTGTGCTGACCATGGTGCAATTGCCCCTTCACGTAAGCTAAAATCATGATTTGGCACAACAAGATGCTCATCAAAAACAATTTCAAGGCCTAAGCCATCACAGGTAGCGCAAGCACCATGTGGGCTATTGAAAGAAAACAGACGAGGTTCTATTTCTTCCAAAGTAAATCCTGATGTAGGGCATGCAAATTTTGAAGAATAAGTTGTAATCACCTGGGTATCTGCATTTTGTACCCACAATAATCCATCACTCAGCTTTACTGTTGTTTCAATTGAATCAGCTAAACGTGTTTGAATATCTTCAGGCGCTGCCATCACTAAACGATCAACAACTACAGCGATTGTGTGCTTTATTTTTTTGTTAAGAGTTGGCGCTTCTTCAATGGCGTAAATTTTTCCATCAATGTAAACGCGCTGAAAACCTTTTTTTTGCAGATCTTGCATTTCTTTTTTGTATTCACCTTTACGGTCACGCACGATGGGAGCAAGAATCATGATTTTAGTTTTTTCAGGGAGCTCTAAAATACGATCAACCATTTGACTAATGGTTTGCGCTTCAATGGGAAGTCCGGTGGACGGTGAATGCGGCACACCTATGCGTGCAAATAACAAACGCAAATAGTCATACAATTCGGTGACTGTTCCAACTGTTGATCGTGGATTTTTTGACGTTGTTTTTTGTTCAATCGAAATTGCTGGGCTTAAACCTTCTATGGAATCCACATCTGGTTTTTGCATTAACTGCAGGAATTGCCTAGCGTATGTTGATAAGCTTTCAACATAGCGGCGCTGACCTTCAGCATAAAGCGTATCAAATGCAAGAGATGATTTTCCAGATCCACTAAGGCCAGTAATAACTACCAACTTATTGCGTGGAATATCTACATTCACATTTTTAAGGTTATGTTCGCGTGCTCCACGAATCTTAATTGTATCTTGCATGATTGACCGCTTTATTAAAAAATTTGTAGGGTATATTTGCAGCTGCTAATTAAAGTGCAGCGTGTTTTTATGAAACACTCGCTAGACTAGTACAAATTACTTGCACAAGCAACATTTTAGAATGGGTAATATTATATGCGTATTGCAATTGGAGCAGACCACGGAGGGTATGTTCTTAAAGAAAAAATAAAATCAGCTGATTCAGTTAATCAGTGGATTGATGTTGGTGCATTCAATGCAGAAAGTTCCAATTACGCTGAATTTGCCCAATTAGTTGCTCAGAAAGTTCAATCTCGCGAAGTAGATTTTGGCATTATTATTTGCCGAAGCGGGATTGGCGTATCAATTGCAGCAAATCGCCACAAAGGCATTTATGCGGCTTTATGTTTGAGCAATTCCATGGCAATAAGTGCGCGCACCCATAACAACGCAAATGTTCTGTGCATTGCTGCGGATTACACATCTTTTGCAGAGGCTCAGGAAATGATTCGTCTGTTTTTATCAACTGCTTTTGAAGCCGGCGGACGGCATGAAGCAAGGTTTAAAAGTATTGATGTGTGAATTGGATGCTACAATCCAGAATCATTAGTATTAACTACCAACTCGTCATAGCCAGTTCTATCATCCAGTTCTCGTTCAAATGATAAGTTTTTAAGGGTCATAATCGCTATTTCTGCTGTGGTTCTAACTATGCATCCATCCATAAGATGTCCACCTAAAGTTTTACCTGTGCGGTCTGAAATTGCTAAATGAACATGGTTTCCCGATTCAGAAAGAGTGCCTGTCATAGATAAAATCTCAAAAGCATCTGAAATGTTTAAGCAATCTTTCCCACCAGCTGTTCTTAAGTTAATAGCAGACAAGCTCCCAACCACAGAGAGTATAACTCCCGCTTTAATATTGTTGATTTGTACAAAATTTTTAAGTTCTTTTTTAACATCTTGATTAGGTAATAAGCGAAAAACATGAACGTTCATGACGGATTTTACTCCTTCGTAAATTAGCAATTGAATTGAATGTTAGTTTCTTACAATAATTTGGACTGTTGATCAACTTGTCAATTAAAAGTGTAAAGAGAAAACGGTGAATTTGCCCTAAAAATTAGCCGTCCTATAAAACATTTTCAGGATGGTTTATAAAACTTGCTTTTTTCACAGGCCTTTCTTACATTGTAGACAGCAAGATATCACTATAGTTTATATGTCTAGAGTACTTACTTTAATTGGAATATCCCTAGTTTTAACCGCTTGTGACAGCGTAAAGAGCACATTAGGAATGGATCATTACCAAGCTGATGAATTTAATATCAAGCAAAATGACCCGCTCGATTTGCCACCAAATTACAAGCTAATGCCTCCTCGCACTAAAGATAAAGAGGGCAAAAGCGTGCCATTAAGTGCCTCTGCTGAAAAAGCTAAGCACGTTGTTGGTGGTGGAGAATCAGAAGCTTCTCTTTCAGAAGCAAGCCAGCAAGACTTAAAAGACAAAGCAGGCTCTGCAGATGATGCTATCCGAAATCAAGTTGACGAAGAATCAAAAGAAGAAGGCGATAGCACTTTGGATAAAAAGCTTAATGCGTGGAAAAAAGAATTCACACAAAATGCTAAGTCAATAAGTGGCCCTGAAAAAAACACTGACAATGCTAGTGAGTCTGAACAAGCTAATAAATAATCAGACATAGGCCATGGTAAAAATTGTAAAATCAACAATTCAGACGCTTGTAAAGGTGACAGGATATCTGTTGTCACATGGGGCATTGCGAGCTCTTGTAAAAAGCCTGGCAGTCCAATTAGTTATTTCTTTGTCTTTATTCGCGGACAGTAATCCGCTTGATGGCTTTAATGTTACTGTGAAAGATTTAGTTGTTGCAGGAAAAACTGTACGAATTTCTCCTTTCAAGGGCATTGGTGTCGTTACTGTTAATCTGTGTTTCAAGAATACAGGAGACAAACTATCTCCGAAACAAAAAGAAGCTCTTGTAGCCCTGCTTTGCAGGGCAATGGGTGAAGTAACTCAATCCAAAACTCGTGAGCAGATGCAAGCTTATGCTCGTGAACACAATGTGCACGTATCATTTGGTAGTAGTGATGATAATTTTACTGTTACAGGAAAATGTCCATCCGATAAGCTTTCTGAGCTTTTTCATTTGATTAAAGATATTCTTTTTCATTCACAATTTTACGATTCTGATCTGATACGATTTAAAAATGAAATGGCTGCAGGAATGTTACAGGCAATGCAGTCACCAGATACTCAATTAGACCAATTAATGAAAAAGGTAATTTTTAAAAATCATCCGTATGGCACGCTGAACAAAACTTACCTCGCGAGTTTGAAAAATATTAGTGTCGATGATTTAAAGTCATATATGAGAAAGTGCTTCACTCAAGAAAATATTATCATTTCAGCTTGTGGAGATATTGATGAAGATGGGCTTGCTGTCCATATCACAGATGTGGTTACGGCCTTACCTAAAACTTTCAATGTTGCTTTGCCGGAAAATGTGCAAGTGGTTGGTCCGTATCAAGAACATACTCAAGCATTTCCTGTGCCCCAAACCTTAATTCACTTTTTACATGCCGGTATTAATGCGCATCATCCTGATTTTTTTGCCTTGCAGATTGCAATGGGGTGTTTGTCTAATCCCAATATAGGGGTTTTATGGAAAAAAATTCGTGTAGAAAAAGGCTTAACCTACAATATAGGTGCAGGTTTTGCGATTCAAAATCATTATAATTCTTTTAATATCTCAACTTCTACTCAATCAGAAAATGTAGAAAAAACTATTTCTTCTATTAAAGAGGTTATTGTGGATGTTTGTGAAAATGGCTTTTCAGCTGAATTAGTCGAAATTGTTAAGAAAAGCTTTTTAGGAAACTACAAACGTTCTTTCGCTTCAACGTCCCATATAACAACTAGGCTTACAAACTATCAGCTTGATGGCCGTTCTGTAGATTTTCATAATATTCTCATTGAAAAAATCTCGAACCTGACTACTGATGAGATTAATGAAGCTTTTAAAAGGTTTATGAAGCCAGATCAATTTGTTGTGTTCATGGTGGGTAAATGAAATACATTTTAACGCTTCTAGTCAGTCTTTTTTTTAGCTGCTTGCATGCAAAAATTATTCCACAAACAGCTACATTAAGTAATGGATTGAAGGTCATTGTTTTTCAAAATCCATTATTACCTTCGGTGAGTATTTTAACAAAATATGACATAGGAACTGCTGATGATCCGTCTAGCATGGTCGGCTTATCGCACATGCTTGAACACATGATGTTTAAGGGATCTTCAAAATATCCAGCTGGTTCTATTGATACCATTCTTAATAGCTGTGGTGGAACTTGTAACGCTCATACTAGTTTTGATAACACTATCTATACGTTTGATTTGCCTGCGGAACATTTAGAAGTGGCGTTAGATATTGAAGCTGATCGCATGGAAAACCTTAATATTATAGAAGAAGAGTTCAGGCCTGAACAAAAAGTTGTGATGGAAGAGCGTCAAATGCGATTGGGTAATCATCCATTTCGTACTTCTGCTGAGGTTTGTCAGCGTGCTCTGTATGCAGCGCACCCCTATGGTATTTTTCCCATTGGCTACGAAGCGCATATAAAAGCGTACACAATCGAAGCGTTAAGGGCGCATTACGAAAAATGGTATGTGTCGAACAATGCTACCATTGTAGTAGTCGGGCCTTATGATTTGGCATATGTGCTGCCTAAAATTGAAGATAAATTTGGAAGTATTCGTTCAAAAGAATTACCAGAACATACACGCATTGCTGAGCCTGATAGAGATGGTCTAACCACAACAATCGAACAAGAAAATCCTCGTGCAGAGAACATTTATATTAGTATTTCATATCGAGTGCCAACTTTGATTACAAAACCAGAATCCTATCTTGCAATGCGAATGCTAGAGGGCACTCTTACGGGGTCAGACTCTAGATTGCTTTACAAAAAAATGGTTAAAGAAAAGCGTTTAGCATTAGGCATTTCTTGTGATTATGCATACGGAAAAGATGATATGGATTTTACTTTCAACTTAGTGCTTTCACCAAGCATGAGTGTTGAGGCTGCAGAAAAATTCTTGTTTGAACAACTTGCGATTTTCTTAAAAAAAGGTTTGGTTGAAAGTGATTTTAATCATGCAAAACAGGAACGATTAAATATTTTTGCTTTTGCCTTGGATGGAGAAGCATTTTTATTGGCACTAACAAATATTGTTCTTAATGATTTTCCATTAGAGGCTATTCCTAAATATGAAGATATTCTAAAGGGAATAACTATGCAGCAAGCTCATGAAATGTTACATCTTATTCTGGCTAAGCCTCCCTTGGTTATTGCACGCAATTATCCAAAAGGGAAAATGCCAAAATGCAATTATCAAAAAGTTTTAGGTCAATAATGCTGCGATACACTTTAAATTTTTCAAAACAATCCGCCACCGTACCAGCGGGATTTGCTGACTCTGTAATGCAATTGCCTTTATGTGAATATCTTGAATCTAATGTTTCTCCAAATCAATATCAAGAAGCCGTCCAGAAGCTGGAAAAATTCACTCATATTATTCACCTGGGCACGGGTGGCTCAAGCTTAGGTCCACAAGCTTTATATGCAATAGCTGATGAACCATCCAAGACATTTCTATTTTTCGATAATATTGATCCTGATGGTTTGACCAATCGCCTAAAAAATATTGATTTTCGTAAAGCCGGAATTTTGGTTGCATCAAAGTCGGGTAATACTGCCGAAACCTTAGTGCAACTGGCAACTTTTAAAAAAATTTACAATGATAATGACCTGAACATAAATGATCATCTTGTTATTATCACGCAGACAGATGGTAACGCTTTGCACACCTTTGCAAAAAACAACACCATTGTGACGGTGCCGCACCATAATCAAATTGGCGGCCGCTTTGCCGTATTTGCCGAAGTTGGTATGTTATCAGGAATACTTATGGGGCTTGATATGGAGTCCTTCCGAAAAAGTGCAAAAACAGCTTTAGCAGCATTCAAAGCTGCTCCGGCTACACATCCTGCCATAGAATCTGCATGCTTTTTGGCAAAGTCCAAAACACACCCGGTTATGTTTCCTTATGCTGACAAACTGAAATTGTTTAGCGCATGGTTCGTTCAGTTATGGGGGGAAAGCCTGGGTAAGAAAAATAAATCTGGTGAACGTTTCGGATCAACTCCTATTCAAGCTTTGGGTGCAACTGATCAGCACTCCCAGCTTCAGCTTTACCTTGGTGGTCCAAAGGATAAATTTTTTACATTTTTAGAGGTTGGTGAAAAAGCAGATTTAGAAGTTGCTGATTTAGAGATTGATCACCCAGCGTATGCACCTCTTCGCAAACATGGCTTGAAAGATTTATTAAAAGCAGAGCTCCATGCTACTTACGAAACATTGCGCGGGCACGAACTGCCAATTCGCTTAATTACGTTGCCTGCAATCAATGCCTATTATTTAGGGCAGTTGATGTTTAATACAGTATTAGAAACCTTGGCAGTTGCAGCCATTTGGGATGTAAATCCATTTGATCAACCTGCAGTTGAAGAAGGTAAAATCTTAGCGTTGAAGTTTTTAAATGATAAAAAATAAAAATTCTTTTATGGATTGTCGTCTCTCTTCGGTGCTCGTAATGATGATCCTGTCATCACGAAAAGATATGTGGATAAAGCTATTATTTTTAAGCTTTTTTTTATTATCTCCTTCTGTGTTTGCAAGTGCAAAAAGTTTTTTGATGAAAGAAAACAATCAAATTCTCATGCAAGAAGGTAATAATCAATACCGCCATACTCCTTGCTCAACATTCAAAATTGCCATTAGTTTAATGGGGTATAATGAAGGCATTTTGCAAGACGAAAATCACCCTGAACTTCCGTATAAAGAAGGTTACGTTGATTGGCTTGAAGTTTGGAAACAGCCTCATAATCCAAGAACCTGGATGAAAAATACATGCATTTGGTATTCTCAAATAATAACTCAAAAACTTGGTGTCGAAAAGTTCCAAAATTACATAAAGAACTTTAATTATGGTAACCAAGATGCTTCAGGCGATAAGGGCAAAAATAATGGCCTTACTAATTCCTGGCTGTCCAGTTCGTTGGAAATTTCTGCTGAAGAGCAAATTGCGTTTTTACAAAACCTGCTTAATAATCAACTTCCTGTAAGTCAAAAATCTCGCGATATTACAAAAAATCTCTTATTTCTTGAAGTGCTTGATGGTGGTTGGAAGCTTTACGGAAAAACAGGTAGTGGTTATCAACTCAATCAAGATGGCTCACGAAATGAGGATCGACAAATCGGCTGGTTTGTAGGATGGATTATAAAGGGTAGTCGTACAATTATCTTTGCATGTTACATTGAAGATAAAGAGAAAATAGAAGGCTCGGCTGGTAAACGAGCTAAAGAAGAGGCTAAAGAAAAATTGAAACAATGGATTGAGGCTAGATTAAATGATGAAAGAACAGGACTGGCCATTCCGGCCAAGCCGGAGGGGCGCTATGCTTAACAACATATGAACACTCAAAAAATATCTTTTCAAGAAATAATCTTACGTTTGCAGCAGTATTGGGCAAACTACGGTTGTGTTATTTTGCAACCATATGATTTGGAAGTAGGGGCAGGTACGTCGCATCCTGCAACGCTAATTCGTGCTCTTGGCCCTAAATCATGGAACACAGCATACGTTCAACCGTGCCGCAGACCAAATGATGGCAGATATGGTGAAAATCCAAATCGCACGCAATTGTATTATCAGTTTCAAGTTTTGCTAAAGCCTTGCCCTGCAAATCCGCAAGACCTATATCTTGAAAGTCTAAAAGCAATTGGTTTTGACTTAAGCCGTCATGATATGCGTTTTGTTGAAGATGACTGGGAAAATCCATCATTAGGTGCAGCAGGTCTTGGCTGGGAAGTTTGGTGCGATGGTATGGAAATCACTCAATACACCTATTTTCAACAAGTTGGGGGCATTGCATGTGACCCTGTGCCCGTAGAATTAACGTATGGACTTGAAAGAATTGCCACTATTGTTCAAGGGGTTGAAAGCCACTTTGATATTAATTGGAATGGTAAATCAGGTGATGAAGCTATTACCTACCGCGATGTTTTTTTAAGATCAGAACAAGAATTTTCTGCTTATAACTTTGAACACGCAGATGTTGAGATGCTACTGCGCCATTTTAACGATGCGGAAAAAGAATGCCTCAGCTTGCTAGAGCGAAAGCTTGTATTGCCTGCCTATGAGCAATGCTTAAAAGCTAATCACTTGTTTAATATGTTAAATGCACGCGGTGTTATTTCTGTTACCGAACGAGCTGCCTATATGGGGCGCGTTCGTCATTTAGCAAAATCAGCCTGCGAAACCTGGATAGGTTAATTATGGAATTATGTATTGAAATTTTTATGGAAGAAATTCCAGCTCGCATGCAACGTCAGGCCAAAGTTGATTTTTTGCAGTTATTTGTAAATGAATTCGAAAGCTTGAAATTGAAATGCAGTGATCCTGAAGTTTTTGTTGGTCCTAGGCGTTTGGCGCTTCATGTTGCCAATATTGCAGCAGCATCAGAAACTGTTTTAGAAGAAAAACGTGGGCCTAAAATTGGTGCGCCCGATGCAGCATTGCAAGGGTTTTTGAAATCATCAGGGCTTTCAGAAAACGAATTGACTCAAGAAAATGGTTATTGGTTTGCAAAAATTAATATTCCAGGGAAACCGTTACAAGAATTGTTACCCAACATATTAGACAAAGTTTTGCGTAACATGCCTTGGCCTACTTCTATGCGTTGGCCTGGTGCTGGCCATACTTGGGTTCGTCCTATTCGCAATATTTGTTGTGTATTAGGTGGTAAGTCAGTAGTTTTTTATGTTCCAGCAGCTGGTGTTCAAACAAATAACCATACATTTGGTCACCGATTTTTAAATCCAGAGCAAATAACCGTTACAAGCTTTGCTCAATATCGCCAAAGTCTTATTGATGCAAACGTGATGCTTGATTTCGAAGAACGACGCAGTGTCATTGAAGCGGAACTTCACAAAATTTGCCAAGCAAATAAATTAACATTTGTCGTTGATGAAACCTTGTTAGATGAAGTCACGGGGCTTGTTGAGTACCCTTTTGTAGGTCTTGGTCAAATTGATGCTAAGTTTATGCATCTTCCAGGAGCGGTGCTTAGCACGTCAATGCGGGTACACCAAAAATACTTTACTATTTTAAATTCAAAGGGTGAAAACGCTCCATTTTTTGGATTTGTAGCAAATGTACCAATCAATGCAGACTGCATGACAGCAGGTTATGAACGAGTACTCAGAGCTCGTCTAAGTGATGCGGCATTCTTTTATGAGCAGGATCTTAAGATACCATTTGAAGCCAGGTTAGATAATTTAAAAAATATTATTTTTCATGCTGACTTGGGGTCGGTTTATCAAAAGGTTCAACGTTTAGAATTCTGTGCACCAAATTCTTCAGTGCAACAAGCTGCACGTTTGTGCAAATGCGATTTGCTTACAAATATGGTAGGTGAATTTCCTGATTTGCAGGGAATCATGGGCGAAATTTACGCAAAGGTTCAAGGAACTCCTTCGGAAATTGCAGCGGCTCTTAAGGGGTATTATCAACCCCAAGGAGCGAACGATGCATGCCCAAATGACGACATAAGCTGGACCCTATCTCTTTTAGATAAAGTCGATAATTTGATCGGATTTTTTGGTGTTGGCATGAAGCCATCTGGGTCAAAAGATCCTTATGGCCTACGTCGCAGTGCATTAGGCATTATTAGATTGATGCAACACAAGAATGGATCAAATTCTTTGTGTGGGTGGCTAGAAAAGTCTGTTCAGTCCTATCAACAGCAGGGTGTAACTCTAAAGTCTGATGTGGTTGAAACTGTTACTGCATTTATTACCGAACGTTTATCTGCGTTTTTAAAAACTGAAATGCCAGCTGATCATGTCTATGCTGTTTTAGATAAACCATTGGAAGATATTTGGGCCGCCGTTGAACGCGCCAGAGCCTTGAAAGATCTTTTGCAAAACGAGGCGGGTGTTTCTCTTCTTAGTGCTTACCGCCGTGTTGTTGGTATTCTAAAAGGAATACAAGTTGGCCAAGTGAATCAACAGCTTTTCGTGCACGATGTCGAGCGCACACTATGCAGTTCTTTGATGCAAGCCACTCCAAAAATTGATGAGCACCTTGAAAACTTTGCGTATAAAGAAGCTATGACACTAATTGCTAATTTGAAACCAGCTATTGATAACTTTTTTGACCACGTTAAAGTCATGGATGATGATTTACAGATTCAGCAGAATCGCTTAAATCTATTAGGAATGCTACAATCAACGCTAAATACTTTTGCAAATTTTTCCAAGCTGGAGGGCTAAAATGAAATCGCACAATTGGTTATGGGTTTTGGCCATTTTTCTAGTGGGTTGTTACCCTACTATTGATCATAGGGGGTTTAATCCAGAGCAAATTCAGTTTGATAAAATTCAAGTTGATGTCAGCACAAAAGAAACAGTGCAAGATGTGCTTGGCAGTCCGTCAACAACATCTTTATTTCCAGTTGAAGGAAAAAACTGGACAAATTGGTATTATGTTTACCGAAAAACCGAAACAACATCATTTTTTGATCCCAAAGTTGTGGATCAATTAGTGGTAAAAGTAACCCTAGATGATAAGGACATTGTTCGTGGTCTTGATAAACAAAAGGGCGTTCAAGGTGAAGAAATTAAAGCTAGCACTGAACGAACAGCAACCACAGGCTATGAAAGCTCTATCATGAAAGATGTATTCGGAAATTTTGGTAAGTACAGTTTAGACCCTAAGAAGAACGAGAAGTAACCTGTAGCAAATTATGGTTTGGGAATGGTTATGTTTAAAAAATTTGCACTTTTCTTTGTTTTTGGAGCGACCGTATTATCTGGCTTTTACTGGTACGTGAACTTCAAAAATCTTAGTTCAGCTGTAAGTGTGTATGCAGTTTTTGATCAATCAAAGGTTGGCGAAGCTAACATGATCGGCGCCATTTACCAAGTGTTGCCCAAGGTATGTGATACATGGTCATTTGTCACAATGACTCCACAACATATAGAGAGTAGTCTAGCTCAAGATAAAGCTGGAACGCGTGTCATTATAACAGCCGGGCAATTTGGGGTTAAATTTCTTAAATCATTAACCCCCTTAAAAAGGGTGAAGGTTTTGCTATGCACTCACCAGTGGTTTGATGGTATAAAAAATCTACATGACATTTTCATTGCTATGCCTGAGCATGTCATAGATGCTGATGTCCAAAAAATTGCACAACAGCAAAACCTAACCCTGATTCCCACTCAAGGCGTATTGCACACAATGTCTGCAGAAGCATTAGCGGATGAAGATATATCCGCAATTCATTTGACTGATGCAAAAATTGGTTTAATTCTCGGTGGTGATGCTGAAACTCCAGCTGGTGCATGGCAAGTGTTTAGCATTGAAAATGCACGTAAACTAGCTAGTGAAGTGGTGGAGTTTCAAAAAAGAACAGGTGACAAGCTCTTGATCACCAATGGTCCGCGCACAGGGCGCAGTGTTACTGCACATAAAACTGAAGAGCTTGACGTGATTTCTACAGCATTTTTGAGGATGTTGCATGAAGCAGGGCTTAAACAAGGTACGGATTTTGAATTTTTTAATTTTCAATTTGGTAAACCATCAGCTTTAAAAGCAGTTATGAAAATTGTGCTAAATAACAAAGGCTTCATGATTGTGCCTGGTGAATCTACCAGTTCTATTTCTGAAATTTTGGCGGTGATGCCAGCATCAATTTATGAACATGATGCGATGAACGAACAGCATAGAGCTTTCGTTGAAAAACTAACGCGAAGTCATTCTGCAGCTTTGTGGCCGCTTGTGCCTGACTCAGCGTTAATGAAAGCTTACGCGCCGCTACCATCTGAGGCAGTTAATGTTGTTGCAGCTTTTTTGAAATAATTTTTTAACGTATAAATATATAATTTACGTTTTACTTCTTAGCTCTTGGATGAGCTGCTTTGTATGTGTTCATCATGCTAAGTTCGTCAATTTGCGTGTAAATTTGTGTAGATGAAAGGGATGCATGTCCCAAAAGTTCTTGAATACCACGCAAGTCATGAGATGACTGCATTAAATGCGTTGCACAACTATGCCGTAGGGCGTGCGGTGTTAAGGATTCTGGCATTCCGTTGGCCCTTCTGAAGTCACGTAGTACTTTTTGCGCTATGGCAGCTTGTAAGCGTTTTCCTTTTTCGCCATAAAATACAGGAGAATTTGGAGTGTTTGCAAAAGGCTGAATTTTTAAATAGGTTAGTAGCCCTTCTCTGATAGAATCAATAATAGGCACCTGTCTGGTTTTTTGTCCTTTACCAATGACTGTGATGAATTGATCATCTTGCAGGCTATCTTGATTTAAGTTTAGCGCTTCACTAATACGCATGCCTGTGTAATACAATAATTGCATGAGGGCCTGATTACGTAATCCTACCCATAAGCACTCGCTCATATTTTGAATAGTGTCATTCATCATAAGTGCTTGTTCAATACTAATTGGTCTGGGTAAGGTTTTTTGCAATCTAGGGGAGCGCGTATGAAAAAATGCATGATCTTCAAGAATTTCACGCTGCAAAAGGAATTGGGTAAAGCTTTTCATTCCTGCTAAGCCACGAGCAGATGATCTGGTATTCATTCCTTTCTTTCGTTGTGCTAATAGCCATGCTCGAATGTCTTGCGGTGTAACAGTTTTAAAGTTTTCAATAGTTAGTTGCGTATTATTATAGTCTTCAAAAAAACATTTAAAATCAAAAAAATCTTGAGTATATGCCTTGATAGTATTAGGTGAGCGGTTAAGTGCTCTCAATCCTAATTGCCATTGATTTATCAATTGCCCAAGATTCATCAATTTTTAAAACCTTTTATTTATAATCAATTTTAATACTAAAAAGTTAATGTACCATTGTCTGATCGTTTTGAAGAGATCCTGCTAGAAAAAGGCGTTATTACTCCCGACCAACTTCATATTGCTCTAATTGAGCAACAAAAGCACGATGAGTTTTTAAGTGAAATCCTCATTAACTTGCGGTTTGCTTCTCCAGCGGTTGTTGGTGAACTGGTCAGTAAAATTTCTGGTTATAAACATATTGACCTGCAAACTATTCAGCCAGATATTGATTTAATTTCTAAGCTGGGAAAAGAATTTTGTGAGCGTTGTCAAATAATTCCCTTTTGCCTTGATGATTCGCTACACGTGGCAATGCTAGATCCTGAAAATGTTGTTACTCAGGATATTGTAAAAAGAAACACGAAAGACTTTTTTAAAAAAGAACCAAGATGGATATTCTACCATACCTACAAACAATCATTACAACATGCGCTGCAACAATCAACGCAATCTTTTGTTCAAACACCTGATGCTTCATTTGAGAATCTTTTTCTAAACCTGCTAGATGAAGCTTTTTCTAGAGAAGCATCAGACATTCATTTTATGCCGCTTGAACAAATGGTATTAGTCAAATTTCGTATTCATGGAGAGTTAGAAACTTACCAACATTTTGAACAGAGTATTTTTGATAAAACATCTGTACGTTTTAAAGTATTATCTAACTTAGATATTGCTGAGCGCCGTCGTCCTCAATCCGGGGGGTGCATTCTAACTGTTCATGGCAATCAGGTTGATTGTCGTGTTTCCTTTCATCCATGTTTATGGGGAGAAAGCTTAGTTGTTAGGCTTTTGCCTACTAATCGCGAAACTTTAACTTTAGAAAAATTAGGTTTTACAAAAAACCAAGTTAAAATACTGCAAGACCTTGTGAAAAAACCATCGGGTCTGTTTTTGGTCTGTGGACCGACAGGTTCTGGTAAAACTACGACGCTTCATGCACTATTGCAGCTTTGTGATTATAATCACAAAAATATTATGACCTTGGAACAGCCAATAGAATATCGTGTTAAAGGGATTCGACAAACAGAAATTCATGAAAATGGAATCGTTAGTTTTGCTGACGGAGTTCGCTCTATGCTGCGTCATGACCCAGATATTATGCTTATCGGGGAAATTCGCGATGAAGACACTGCCAAAATGGCATTGAGAGCTTCAATGACTGGGCATTTAGTTCTTGCGACTTTGCATGCATCTTGTCCGTTTGTAACGCCTGCACGTTTAATTGATTTAGGCATTACGCCAAATTTATTGAGTGGGCAGATACTTGCAGTTTTAAGTCAAAAATTAGTTTGCGTTCCAGAAGGTCGAAAAGCTTGTGGTGATTTAGTGGTGTTTACAGATGATATGCATCAGTTAATTGGAGATGGTGGAAATAGCACTAAGCTTAGAAAAATGTACAGTGAATCTTCATCCAAAAATAAACTTAAAAAATAAAAAAATAATATTTACAGAAATTAAATTCCATATATTAAATAACTATTAACTTTTAATGTCGTAATATAATTACAGAGTCTTGTTATAAGGTTTGCTTATGCTAAGAATTCTGTTTGCTTTTATCATAGCGTTCTTCATACCTGCTGGAAATTCCAGCGATCACCATAATATTGTGCCTGAAGTTGACGATCTGAACACAGAACAAGTTCGACAAATCGCTATCTGCATGCTTCAATTTTACAAAGAATCATTAGAAAAAGTAACAGTTTCTTTGCAAAAAGACCCTATAGTATATGCGTTTTTTGAACACAAAAAAGGCAAAAAATATAAAGTTCAAAACGGTCAATGTTCTCTAGAAAAGCTAAATAGGTTTTCGAGTCACCTTCACGATGACATTTACGATTTAACAACTCTAAAAAATGACCTTATTATCACGAATGCCCAATTTACGAGTGGGAATATTACAGAAACCCAATTCGATGAATTTCTAGCTTTGTATGGCATTGAGGATAGGAAAAAAATAAGTCCATCTCTCGATTTCTATTCAAAAAAAATAGAAAAGCTAGAAAGTGACTAACGTCAATTAGAATTTCTCCTAACGACAATTAAAAGTTCCATTTAT
>JBAXJB010000002.1:0-84894 GCA_037138055.1 Alphaproteobacteria bacterium
AAATGGAACTTTTAATTGTCGTTAGGAGAAATTCTAATTGACGTTAGTCAGCAGTATTACAAAAAACCATGAAAACACAACTGGTTGATAATGTATATAATGGCATTTTTATTAGATATACATTAAATGGATCGGTAGCTAATTCACCGAACAGTGAAGTCTTGGGGGTATTGATCAAGGGCTCTAATGGCGAATTAGGTTGTCGCGAACTTGTAACCGCTAAGCCAGATCATATACATTTAAGTAATTTAGATAATCATGTTCAAGATCCATTTTTTTTTGATTCAGCCAGCAAACAACTTTCATTTTCCATACGGTACGGAGTAATTGGTACAGCAGACAAGGAAGTCCTCCAAGAATTCTCGCTCTGTGTGCAAGACAAAAATATTGAACATACAGCTACTACAGTTTTTGAAACTCATGGAACAGAGCGTGTCTTGCGTAGTTTTGAGCATGCACAAGGAAAAATTTCTAGCTATGAAGTATTAAGAGGAGGGGCTCTTTGTTTTTATTTTCGGAGCACAAAAGGAACTTTAAAAGAGATTTGCCGACATGATGTCAATTCGCACACGGTATTCATGTTAGCTTTAATGAGTGGGCAAACGAAACACATTTATAAATGTGAAGTTGATGCGAAAACAGACTTAGCAAGTCTATATTGGCTCAGTCCTTCAAAATGTCGTTTTAAACCTACAAATTTTAAAAATCAGTTTTGCTCATTGTGTCCACTAATTAATGACAATGTGATTTTTGTTGACCCAACAAACCCAAGAAATATTTTGGGTTATCTTACTAATAACAAAGGTTTAGTTAAACCTGTGTGGATGAACGATGCAACGCGCAATCTTTTTTTAGCTGCGGAAGCTGCACTGCGTGCAAAGTTACAAGAAAGTAATAAGCTTTTCCGTGATGCTGTGTTTAGCTATAAAGCAATCTCAACCATTATTAGTAGTGATTTTATCTATGCCTCTTGTGAGGCTCTGGGATTTCAACGTTTACTGTCGTTTGCTTATGGTACATGCATTGGTATCCGTTTTTTGTGTGATGATTCTGGGCTGATTTCTGATAAAAAGGCTTATGACCATGAATTTGTAGAGGCTAGTTCTAGTATAAAGGATGAAGAAGACACAACTGTTCATTATTCTGTTTTTAAAAGAACAGAAGCGGCAGGTGGTGTTGATAACACTAAAAAAACTTTAGTCCATATACCAGGTGGTCCATGGAGCTATTTTCATACTAATTTTATAGAAGAATATCAGTCTTTCATTGATGATGGATACACAATTATTGTACCCCATGAACCAATGCGCGATGGATTTGGATATAAATATATGCTTGCTGAAAAACAATTAGGACGTCGTAACCTGAATCATATTATGAACATTTTAGATGATGCATCTAAAAAAGGAACCAATAGCCAAATGGTTTTAATGGGTACAAGTTATGGGGGGTGGGTTGCCAGTGCCTTGGCAGCTACTTGGAAAGAATTTAAACCAACTGGTTCTTCTATCGAATTACTTGCATGTATTGCTCAAGCTGCTGGCTTAAATTTATCTGATTGGAAAGAAAAAACTTTAAAATACGGAACAGGCGTTTCCTCAACATTTGCTGATAATCCTGTTGATGTTTCGGGTATAACTGAACTTCAAGCGCCATTACTTATTTTTCATGGCACAGGGGATGTGCGTTGTCCTATTGAAAGTATTAAAAAATGGGCTGAAGCTTTAAAAGAAGCTAATCAGCCATTTGCTTTTTTTACAGCTCCAGAAGGTCATGACGGAATTTTAAAACCTTCAACTGCTTGCAATGCTCAAAAGTACTCGCTGTACCAAAACATTGTGCGCAGATTCTTTGGTGGAAATGGAGCCGATGAAGAATGCCAGCTGCGTCAAAACATAGTACGCAGATTCATTGAAGGAAACACTATTCCAGCAACATCTGTAGAAAAACTAGCAGAGTTTAGTCTTTCAGTTCAGCATGATAATTTGGGGCTATTTAAATCACCTACAAGTTTTTTGAGTGTTATCTATGATTGCGCCGTACCTGCTTGAATCACTTTTAAGCCTTTCTATATAGCGCCGGCATTCATTAGCACTGGCCCAACGCGAATTGGCTCAATGGCAGTTGCATGACCATTTGGGCCACTTTCAATGAATACACCGCATACGGTTCCTTCGCCGGATGCTGGTTCTTTGTTTTTTGGTTTTGGGATTTTTTTGAAAAAACTAGCTAAGGCAGTTTCTGGTTTCAGCCCAATTACAGAATCGTAATCACCGCACATGCCAGCGTCACTTAAATAGGCAGTGCCGCCTTTCATAATATGCGCATCTGCCGTTGGTATGTGGGTATGCGTGCCAACCACTGCAGTAATTTTCCCATCAAAATATTTAGCTAACGCCATTTTTTCAGATGTCGCTTCCCCGTGCATATCCACAAAAATAGCAGATATTGATCCACCTAACGGATAGCGCTTCAAAACTTCTTCCACGGCCATAAAAGGACACTCTAGGAACGGCTCCATAAACAGCCTTCCCATGGCATTGATCACTAGCAACGTTTTACCACTGCTTGTGTACAGGCCAAACCCTTTTCCAGGAACAGCTTTGGGGTAATTTATGGGGCGTAAAATTTTATCGGTTTGGCTCATTAATGAAATAATTTCATTCTTGTCAAAGCTATGGTTGCCACCGGTAATAATATCAATTCCCATTGATAAAAAATCCTTAGCCATGTCAGGCAGCAACCCAAACCCATGAGCGGCATTTTCCCCATTTACAATTGTAAAGTCTGGTTGGTATTTCTGTTTCAGTGTGGGGAGGTGTTTAGCGACAGCATCACGGCCACTACGGCCGAAAACATCACCTAAAAAAAGAATGCGCATAATTTTGTTATATCTATTTTGCGCTGAGTATAGCCCATCTTTGCTTTTTAGGTGAAATAAAAGCGCAAACCCTCTTTGCTTTTTGCTAATCCTTCCCTATCATGAATTGCATGAGCACACTATAAGGATCTGTGGCAACAATGAGCCCAGCAGACGACAACAACGATAATCCTTGGGATGTAAAAGGCGATAACGCTAACTCAAGTAAAAAACCCAAAAAAACTGAAGACTCTGGACCTTTTGGTCGTGGGCCCTCTGGAAATCAACCCCCTGAATTTTCAAAAGTTATTCATGAGTTTCAACGACGATTCAAGGAAACGCGAACTGGCGGCGGAGGAGGGGGGGGATTGCCACCTCAAAGTCAGTGGACAGTATTTGCAGGAATTTTTGGGTTGATTCTTTTGGTATGGGGAGCATCTGGCTTTTATAAAGTCGAAGAGGGCGCCATTGCGGTAGTTTTGCGATTTGGAAAAATGGTAAGAACAGCACAGCCTGGCTTACGTTATCGTTTGCCGTCTCCAATTGAACATGAAATTGTTAAAAAAGTAGCTGTAGTGAATCAAATTGATAGTAATGCTCACGATGGTGATGCCGATCAAAGCCTTATTTTAACAGGTGATGAAAACATGGTGCTTACAAACTATACAATCATGTGGAAAATTAGCGATATTACCAATTATTTGTTCATGGTGCGCAACCCAGAAGCAACAATTAAAGCCGCTGCAGAAAGTGCTTTACGTGAAATTATTGGTCAAACAACGGCTGTAAAAGCCCTAACAGATGATCGTGACCTTATTGGAAACCAGATTCAGGATCTTCTGCAAAAAATTCTTGATAATTACAATACAGGTGTTCAGATCACTAGCTTCCGTTTACAAAAAGTGTCACCGCCAGCACAGGTTGTTGATGCATACAACGATATGCAAGCTTCGCGTATTGACGCTGATCGTTTAAGCAACGAAGCGCAAAGCTATAGTAACGATATTTTGCCAAAAGCTCGCGGTCAATCTGAAAGTATTTTACGTGGCGCAGAAGCTTATGCAGCGGAAGTTGTGGCACGTGCGGAAGGTGAAACTTCAAGATTTACTCAGGTTTTGAAATCAAATAAGAAAAACCCAACAATTACGCGCATTCGTATGCACCGAGAACTTATGGATCAATTAATGAAAGAGTCAAATGTAACTGTGGTAGATCATGATTTGTCAAAATCGTTGCAAAATTATAATCAGTTAACACCAATTCCTTTATTGAATAAGAAGGAGGGTGCGTAAATGTTAAAAAATATCCCTATGTGGCTTCGATATTCACCCCTTTTTGTTTTTGTTGTGTTGGCTAATTCATTATTTATTGTCAATCAAACAACCCAAGCAATCGTTCTGCGTTTTGGAGAATATCGTCGTATTCATACCGAGCCAGGTCTTAAGATCAAGCTTCCGTTTATTGAGGATGTGTTGTTTTATGAAACACGTATTTTGGACCATGATTTGCCTCCAATTGAACTGCTAACCCAAGATAAAAAGCGTTTATGGGTAAACACATACACGCGCTATAGAATTTCAGATCCTTTGAAATTCTTTCAGTCAGTAACGCCTGCATCGGAATCTGGTTTGCATTTGCGTTTAGAAGCAATTATTAGCAGCTCTGTACGTAACGTGCTTGGTAAGGTTGAGCTTGGAACAATGCTTCGAAAAGAACGTTCTGATAACATGCATCAGATTTTAGAAGAAGTGCGTGCTATTGCTGAACCTTTAGGGATCAAAATTATCGATGTTCGTATTATTCGCGCTGAATTACCTACTGAAAACAGAAATGCGGTATTTGCTAGAATGAACTCAGAGCTTGTGCGATTCGCTAAAGAAAGTCGCGCAAAGGGTGAAGAAGCAGCTATTGGAATTCGAGCCAAGGCTGATAAAGACAAAACTATTATCTTAGCTGAAGCAAATAAAAAATCAGAAGAAATCCGCGGTGGTGGTGATGCACAAGCAATAGAAATTGCAGCTAACGCATTTGGTGCTGATCCAGAGTTTTATGAATTTTATCGTACTCTTGAATCGTATCGTCAGAGCATTAAACCAGGATCTACGTTTTTACTTTCTACAAATAATGAATATACTAAACACTTAACGAACTGCTTGCCAAAGAAATGAAAAATTTTACTAAAATGAAAACTAAATTTTCAGAGCCCAGGGGAACTATGCGATTTTTAGCCATACCACTATTTTTACTTTGTTCATCACTGTTAGTAGAAAAAGCAGAAGCATCAGCTTCTACTTTTGATGTTAGTAAAGGTTTTTCAAGTGTAGTTGATAAACTTTTACCTGCTGTTGTTAGCGTTCAGGCAACTCAAGTTGTAGAGCAGCGTCCAAATGAAGGTGGAGTAATGGCAATGCCAGGTCTGCCACCTCAAGGTCGTATGGGGGCAGGTAATCCTTTGGAAGAGTTGTTCCGTGAATTCATGGGGCAAATGGATCGTCCACGTAAAATGCAAGCTGTAGGCGCTGGTTTTATTACTTTTTGTGATGGTAAAATTGCATATGTAGTTACGAACCACCACGTCGTTTCTGAAGCTAAAACCCTAACTGTTGTACTGGAAGATAAAACTGAAATACCAGGAACATTGCTTGCTTCTGATGAAAGAAATGATGTCGCTGTTATAAAGCTTGATTTGTCATCTCTTCCAGCTGACAAACGCAATCTTCCAACCGTTGACTGGGCAGAATCTGATAAAGTTAAAACTGGTGATTGGGTTATTGCTATTGGAAATCCATTTAACTTTGGTGGAACTGTTACAGTTGGTGTTGTTTCCCATAAGGGACGTTATGTTCCCTCAGGCATGCAACAAGACTTTGAATTTATTCAGCATAGTGCTCAAATCAACGTAGGCAGTTCGGGTGGGGCACTATTTGACGTAAATGGCAAAGTTATTGGTATTAACAACGCCATTATTACCAACACAGGCGGAAACATTGGTATTGGGTTTGCTATTCCTGCCAATGTTGCTCGTCAAACAGTTGATCAGCTTGTTAAGTACGGTAAAACGCGCCGGGGTCATTTGGGTATTCGTATTCAAGCGCTTGATGAGGATGCAGCAGAAAGCCAAGGATTAAAAGACCGAGGCGTTATTGTTGGCAGTGTCATTGAGGGGGGTCCTTCAGAAGGCAAGCTTGAACGAGGTGATATTATCCTTGAATTTGAAGGCAAAAAAGTTACTGAATCTTATATTCTTTCAAGAATGGTAGGAGAAACAGAGATTGGTAAGTCCATCACATTGAAAATTTGGCGTAAAGGAAAAACAACTGAATTTAAAATTAAAGTTGAGGAAATGCCAGATGTTAAAAAAGATGATCACAAAATAAAATTAGCTGCAGATGGCAGCTCTGCGACTGTCAATATAGCTGGTCTTGAAATCAGTAAAATTCCTGCTGACCTTAAAGAGCACTTGAAAGAACTCAATAAGGAAACTAAGGGAGTATTAATTCTTCGTGTGGACCATAACAGCATCGCTGGTGATCAAGGGTTGCTAATGAAAGGTGATATTATTGAAGAAGCAAACCACAAAGCTCTAGAATCACCTTCTGATTTTGAGTCAATTGTGAAGCAAGCTAAAAAAGAAAAGCGCAAAAATATTTTGTTATTAATTTCTCGAGATGGTAAACCAGCTTATTTGCCATTGCGCATTGAAGAAGAAACGCCTGTAAAGCCTGCAGAAGCAGTCAAGGAAGAAGCTAAACCAGAGGAAAAAAAAGAAGAAGCAAAAAAAATTGAACAACCAAAAGAAGTGGTTCCTCCGCTTCCAGAAAAAACAGAGCACGTGCATGCTACCGACACAACTCCCGTTCATGAAGTAGAAGAGAATCATGAAAATGAAGAAATCCATGAACTTCAAGATGCCGATGAGGATGATGTAAGGCCAGCAAAAGAAGGCGTTTCAGACAATACTCTTGCCAAAGACAGTAAAAATGCGCTACAAGAGAATGGTAGTGATTCTTTAACTTCACGTGTAGTGAATAAGTTAAGGTCAATATTTGGAAGAGGTTGATGTTTATTCAAACTGAAGAAACTCCAAATCCACAGACTCTAAAATTTATACCGGAAAATCCGGTATTGACTGAGGATTTTGGCGTAAAATCCCTTGAATTCAAAAGGAATCAAGACGCATCGGCATCGCCGCTTGCTAAAAGATTGTTGTTGGTTGAAGGCATTGAAGGCGTTTTTTTTAGTGCTGATTACGTTTCCATCACCAAGCAAGAATCGTTTGATTGGTATGTTTTAAAGCCAGTCATTCTCGGGCTTTTAATGGAACATTTCATTAATGGACTTCCAATCTACACAGGAAATACCGAAGAAGCTGTGGATGATTCGGATCCACTTATTAAGCAAATTCGAGAGATTATTGACACCCGCGTACGTCCATCAGTAGCTATGGATGGGGGTGACATCACTTTTGAATCATTTAAAGATGGGATTGTTTATTTAAAGCTTCGCGGGGCATGCAGTGGCTGCCCTAGTTCAACCGAGACATTAAAATCAGGCATTGAAAATATGCTAAAATATTATGTTCCAGAAGTTCAGGAGGTCTGTCAGTATGCAGAATAAATTAGGTCGTTTTTTTCTTCCCTTACTTGTAACGCTAAGTAATTTACAACCAGCAAATGCAATGGTTACTCCCGCTTTAAAAAACAAAACCCCAAAGCGGTTGAATTTTTCAAAAAAAGACTGCAAAAACCTTATTAAACAGCTTGAACAAGTGCACGGAATTCCAGCAGGGTTGTTGGCAGCTATCGGAGCCGTTGAATCAGAACACACTCCATTTGCAGTAAACTGTAATGGAAAGGCTCGCATGTTTACCAATCATGACGCAGCTAAGCAGTATATAAGAGAGTTGAGAAATCAAGGAATTATTGATATTAACATCGGTATTTTGCAAATTAATTATGCTTATCACCAAAAGCGCTTTAAAACTGCTGAAGAATTTCTTGATCCTAATAACAATGTACCATATGCAGCTAAATACCTGGCTTCTCTGAAACAAATTCATGGTTCTTGGGAAAAGGCTGTGAAATTCTATCATTCTCCAGTTGCTAGGTATCAAAACATGTACTTTACAAAAGTGATGAATGCATTAAAACAAATTGATGTGAGTACACATCAACAGCTTGTTAGCACAAAAACATCAAGCTTCAAATTGGCAAGATCTAAAAAAACAGCAGCATAAAATATAGGTGACTAAGTTCAATACACATCAAACAGCTAAAATTCTTTGCGGAACAACCCTGGCAGATGCCCAGCAAGTTCTTATAGCTCAATCTGCTAAAGAAATAAAATTAAACAGAGGGTGGGCTCCGTGTCTTACCGTTGTTTTGGTTGGAGAGCATCCTTCAAGTCTTGTTTATGTTGGGGCCAAACAAAAAGCCTGTAAAAGTGTTGGTATCGAATCTAGAGTATTGAAGCTCGGAGCAAACACACCTCAAGCTGAACTTCAAAAAATAATAGAAGACCTGAATGCTGATTCATCAGTTGATGGTATTCTTATTCAGTTACCTTTGCCGAATGGCTTAAATGCTAATGCATTGTTGGATATTTTAAATCCAGAAAAAGATGTTGATGGCCTAACACCTCATAATCTTGGCCTCTTAATGAGTAAACGTCCGGCATTTATTCCTTGCACACCGCTTGGGTGTATGGATTTGATTACGCAAGTAATTGACCCAGCGGGTAAAAGAGTCGTAGTATTTGGTCGCTCCATTTTAGTAGGGCGCCCCATAGCGCTTTTGCTTGAAGCAGCTAACGCCACAGTTACAATAGTCCATTCCATTTCCACTAATGCAAAAGAGATAGCTCGTGAAGCTGACATTGTTGTTGCCGCAATTGGCCACCCTAATTTCATTACAGCTGATTACATAAAACCAGGCGCTGTAGTAATTGATGTGGGCATGACTAGATGTGAGAATAAGCTATTGGGTGATGTACATGAATCAGTTGCAGCTGTGGCAGGATGGTTGACCCCTGTTCCTTTTGGGGTGGGGCCTATGACTATTACTAAACTTTTGAGTAATACGGTATTGGCAGCACTTCGACATGCAAATTAATGCAATCAAAACTCATAAGGTATCTGCAAATGAATCCTTGGAAAGTGTTCTCGACCAATACGTGACTAATCTTAATAATGGCGATATTTTGGCCATTACTTCAAAAATTGTTAGTCTTTGCCAGGGACTGGTAGTTGAAAAATCATCTATTTCCAAACGTGATCTTATAGCTCGTGAAGCTGATCGTATTTTGCATACAGACCATAATCCATATGACCTGTACCTTACCATTAAAGACAACATCCTTATTCCCTCTGCAGGCATTGATGAATCAAACAGTAATGGTGTGTATATTTTATACCCCCAAAACGTGCAGGCTGTTGCTCACACTATTTGGCAACATTTGACTGCTAAATTTTCCATAGAAAACTTAGGCGTTATTATTACCGATAGTCATACAACCCCAATGCGTCGGGGTGTTACAGGAATTACCCTTGGTTGGTGTGGATTTGAACCACTGCATTCTTATGTTAATAAGCCAGATATTTATGGAAACCTGCTGCATGTGACCCAAATCAATATTCTTGATGCGCTGGCAACGTCTGCAGTTTTCATGATGGGAGAGGGGGATGAACAAACCCCCCTAGCAATTATACGTAATGCTCCTAAAATAAAGTTCACATCGCTTGCACCAACCACTGAAGAAGAGAAAAGCGTCACTATCAGCATGGCAGAAGATTTGTACGCCCCGCTGCTTATGGCTGCAAAGTGGGCTAAGAGTTAGAAGTTAGGCGTCATCTTTTGTTTCGTTATCTCCATTAGATTGTGCTGATGCGTCCTGCAGTTCTTTAATGCGCTGAAGCTCTTGCAACATAGTGGGAACTTTGGCGATAAGCAAACATTGATAATGGCTCAGTGCAACGATAGCCTCATCTATATTCGGCTGTTCACAATTTAATGCATTAAAAATGGCTTCAAGACGAGCGCGTGTATCAAGCAAAGAAAGCTGAATGGCGGCAATTTTATCGTTTCTATGCGTTACGGAAACTTCTGTATCTGAATCATCGCTATCATCATCTCCATGCCTACTGCTACTTGTGGGTTTTGGTGTTTCATCAAGAGAATATAAATTTTCCCAACTGCCGTCACCTGCAGTAGCAAAAATAGGGGGAATAATCAAAGAAACTAAACAGACTAAACAGACTAAACGTAAGCATTTCATACGTATTCCTTTTCATAGGTCAGTAGTCCATATAAAAATTTTGAACTACTCAGCAACAAAATGAAAGGAGTTTATGCATTTTCGCCATTTAGTATGTAGTATGGCTATTCTATTTCCTAAAAATTCCAACTACTTCTAAATGAGCAGCCCATAAAAATTGGTCTACTGGGTGCACAACTTCCAAGGTGTATCCGCCATTTTCCAAAACTTTTGCGTCTTTGGCAAACGTATGGGGATTACATGAAATATAAATAATCAACGGTACCTTGCTTAGGGCTAGCTGCTGTATTTGCTTTTCAGCACCGGCACGCGGAGGGTCAATCACTACCGTACTATAGTCATTTAATGCTTTTGTATCTAAAGGATTCTCGAACAGGTCCTGAACGTATGCAGACAGTGGAAATCCTTTGGCTGCTTCTGTAAGTACTTCAATAGCTTTGGGAGCGCCCTCAAACGCATCTACCAGTCCGTAGTCTAATAAAACGCCACTGAACGTGCCGCGTCCGCAAAATAAATCTAATAGTTTTGTTTGTGGACCTGCCTTATCAAGGGTTTGAATTACAATGTCTTGCATCCACCCCTGTGCCATGCTGCTTGCTTGTAAAAATGCCCAAGGGTCCACCGGTACTGTTAATTGACCAAATTTAGTTGTCATAGGCGCCACTTGCCATAACACGTCATACACCTTGCGATGCCTAAATTGCAGCCTATTCCATTTCGCCTGTTCAGCAATGGCGCTTAGTTGTGCGCGTTGATCTTCAGTTAGCTGATTTATCCCTTGAACTTCAATGGCAATATCTACCAGGCCTTCTAGTTCCAAAATAAAAATTGTTGATTTTTGAAAGGGCTCAAGCAGGTTTTCTAATGCTGTGCGCAAAAAGGGCAGGGCTTCTTGCAACGGTTGCGTTAAAACCGGACATTCTTCCATATCAATAATCTGGTGGCTTTGAAGACGGTGAAAGCCCATGAAAAGCTTATCACCTTTTTTAACAGCTTCAAGGTTCGCCCGGCGCCGTTGAGCCGGTGGCACTACTTTAATGGGTTCAATAACATAAGGGTTCAGACCGTTATCTAAAAATGCTTGAGTTAATAACGCCGTTTTGAATTCTTTATAAAACCCTTCACTAGCGTGTTGCAGTATGCATCCCCCGCAAGCGGTAAAATGCTTACATGCAGGAGGTTGCCGTTCACTAGATGGCTTAAGAACCTGTTTGAAATACGTATTAGTGCGCCTTGGGTATTGCACCCGTTCAAACTCAACTTCTTCTCCAGGAAGGCAAAACGGCAGTTCTGTATCGCCACTGCTGCTTATTACCTCGGCAAAGCAATTGTCCTTTAGGCGCAAAGCCTTTCCTGTTGCTTGGGTAATTATTGGCGGAGTTTGATTACGCATAAAACACTAATGTAGACGTTGATTCATAACTTCGCATGTTAAGTCTTTTTGTTTTTTTAATCTATGCAAAAGTGACAGTACGTAGAAGAGGCGAAATATTTTTTACAATATTTACTATTTGTTCATTAATTACTCCTTACACTAAATATAGTTACTCAAATAGGTAATTTGGTAATGATTGATAAGGTTTTTGTACTTCTCACCTTATGGCCTTGCATATGGGCCTGTGGCGAACTGTCTGAAATTGAATCTTATCTGGGTGATATAGAATATTGCCTAAGGGAGTGGTCAGTATGCAAAATCTATACACAACAAGAAATGGACTCATTGCCACAAGCTACGCAATTTGCAGGTCGTGAACGCCTTATTGAACATATGAAAAGTATGAATTCCATATTAGACCGCTACGCCAATTTCAAACTTAAACGCGACGAGGGGCTTGCCTTAAGCGCAAAAATCAAAACATTTGCTGACATAGACGTATTTCAAGAAGAATTTTTTGCTTCAGAAGACGCTGTTGAGGGAGATCCCAACGCTACAATAGAAAGATGCCTAAAATATTGTGGAATATTTTTAGCGAAGCGTCAGCTTATCTCTATGTTTAGTGGCGACAGAATCCGCGGAGAACCCTATTACAAAGCCACAACTGAACCGGTTTATCTTTATATGAAAAAATTAAAGGAAAACATTGAATATGATGGCGGCTGTATAGGACGCTACAATGCAACGCTTGCAACTATAAAGGTAACAGGTGCCAAAAAATCATGGTTATGGTACCCTTGGTAAAAAAGTAAGGGTAATTCCAATGGAATACGTAATTTACGGCGTTGCTGCGCTGGTTGGTATTTATTTAATACGTTCAGTACGTATTGTACCACAAGGGTATGAACACACAGTTGAACGGTTTGGTCGCTACATTCAAACCTTAAAACCTGGTTTGAATCTGATTATTCCTTTCGTTGATGCGGTTGGATCTAAAATCAACATGATGGAATCAGTCTTGCAAGTTCCATCGCAAGATATTATCACCAAAGACAACGCAGTCGTGAATGTTGACGGAGTGATTTTTTATCAAATTCTTGATGCATCAAAGGCGGCATACGAAGTGACTAACCTTCAAGTTGCAATTTTAAATTTAACCATGACCAATATTCGTACTGTTATGGGTTCAATGGATTTAGATGAATTGCTATCATGCCGTGAAAAAATCAATGCACGTCTATTGTCTGTAATTGATGGTGCCACACACCCATGGGGCACAAAAGTGACTCGTATTGAAATTAAAGATATTAAGCCCCCTAAGGACTTAGTTGATTCCATGGGGCGCCAAATGAAGGCTGAACGTGAAAAGCGCGCTTCAATTTTAGAAGCAGAAGGTCAGCGTCAATCTGAAATTCTAAAAGCAGAAGGCGAAAAGCAAGCCGCTGTCCTACAAGCCGAAGGTAAGCTAGAAGCTGCACGCCGCGAAGCTGATGGTCGTGAACGTCTAGCAGAAGCAGAAGCAAACGCTACTATCGCAATGTCAAATGCTATCAAGACCAGCGGACCAATGCCATTACAATATTTCATTGCAGAACGCTACGTTCAAGCATTCAAAGACCTTGCATGCTCACCAAATCAGAAGGTGATTATGCTACCTTATGAAGCTACGAATATGCTAAGTTCAATTCAAGGAATTCGTGAGCTTTTAGATGCTACCGATTCAAACCCAAAATCAAAGAAAGCCTAACGGAGATAATTTATGGATGCGATGTTTAATTTTTGTATGAATATGGCTGCTTGGCAGTGGATGAGCTTAGGTGTGGCTTTCTTGGCATTTGAGCTAATGTTCCCAGGCATATTTATGTTGTGGTTTGGTATTAGCGGTTTACTTACCTCTGGCCTTGTGTACTTATTAGGTTTTTCAGGTGCACCTGCCATTATCATTTTCTTGGTACTTGGTTTGGTGGTTAGCTTTTTTGGCTATAAGTTCCAAAACAAAGAACCTAAGTTTTTAGTCAACAACATGAAAAAGGCGATGATTAATAAAACGATCACCCTTCAAGAACCAATCACAAACGGACAAGCGCGTGTGAAAATTGGCGATGGTCACTGGACAGTAACAGGACCTGATCTCCCAACTGGTTCAAAAGTTAAGGTTGTGGAAGTTTCTGGAAACAGCTTAGTTGTTGAATTGGCGAAGTAATCTACCCAGCCATCTTCATAAAGAGCTTGCCCCATAAACAACTAAGTGCATTGACCATATCGTGAATCATTTCTTTGGTATGAAAGGGCGTTACCGTTAGGCGCAGGCGCTCTTCCCCTCTGGGGACGGTTGGGTAATTGATTGGTTGTACGTAAATGTCAAAATCATGTAAAAGTGCGTCAGTAAAGTCTTTACATGCTTTGGCGTCACCAATAACCACTGGCACAATATGGCTTGGGGTATTGTGGTAATTCACTTGTGTTTTAGCTAAAAGGCTTTTTAACAAGTTAACATTATCCCAAAGCTTCTCGCGCAGGTCATCCGCTTCTTGCAATACTTTAATTGAAGTTGTTGCAGCACTTGCCACCATTGGCGGAAGAGATGTTGTAAAAATAAAACCAGAAGCCAAACTGCGCACATAATCAACCAGGGATTTTGACCCAGTAATGTAGCCACCAATCACGCCATAAGCTTTTGCAAAATTTCCTTGAATAACATCAATGCGGTGTTGTTGATTAAGCGCATTGGCCAAACCAGCACCGCCCTTGCCATATATGCCAACTGCGTGCACTTCATCTAAATAGGTTAGGGCGTTGTATTCTTTAGCCAAATCGCAAATAACTTCTATGGGGGCAAAATCTCCCTCCATGGAATATACAGAAACAAAAGCAATCAGCTTAGGTTGCTTTTTGTCATATTGCTCTAGCTGTTTGCGTAATTCATCTAAATTATTGTGAGAAAACACATGTTTTTGCACACGGCTGTGGCTTATGCCATGAATCATGGATGCATGAATTTTTTCATCGCAAAATGCCACACAATTAGGCAGGCCTTTAGCTAAGGTGCACAATGCAGCTTCATTGGCTACGTAGCCAGATGTAAAAACGAGCCCTGCTTCTTTTTCGTGCAAATCCGCAATGGTACGTTCAAGTTCCACGTGTAAATGGGCTGTGCCTGAAATATTGCGTGTGCCACCAGAACCAGCTCCATATGCTTTAGTTGCTTGTATCGCCGCTTCAATAACGCTGGGGTGATGACTCATGCCTAAATAATCATTGCTGCACCAAACAACTACAGGCTTAGGCCCATTGGCAGAATGCCAGGTTGCAACAGGTGAATTATGGGCATGCCGCTCTAAATCAGCAAACACACGGTAGCGTCCCTCTGATTTTAAAACATTTAGTTCTTGCTCAAAAAAATTATCGTAAGGCATCGGGGTAGTTTGCAGGTTTTTAATGGAAACATAAAGAGGAATTTGTGCTATGACTATAATAAAAGTTTCAAATTATTTGGTTAATGTGTACGCGCAAGCTGAAAATGTAGCGGTTTTTTCTGTTTCTGAGCTTTCCCAGCTTTTAAAGCGAGCTGTTGAATCGCAATTCGCACAAGTATGTGTGCGCGGTGAAATCTCTGGATTTAAGTTGCACAGCTCTGGTCATGCTTATTTTGCACTGCGTGACGCTGATTGTGTGCTCGATGCTGTTATGTGGCGTGGAACAAAAACCACAGCCCCTCTTCAAGACGGGCTAGAAGTAATAGCCACTGGTAAACTGACCACCTACGGCGGACGTTCAAAATACCAAATGGTTATTACCCACGTCGAAGCTGCGGGGCAGGGTGCCCTACTTAAAATTTTGCAAGACCGAAAAATCAAATTGCAAAAAGAAGGCTTGTTTGACAGAAAACGTGAACTACCCAAATTCCCTAGTACTATTGGTGTAATTACGTCGCCAACGGGTGCGGTTATCCGTGATATTTTACACAGGATTAGTGATCGCTTTCCTTGTCATGTATTGGTTTGGCCAGTGTTGGTGCAGGGGCCGGGGTCATCTGATCAAATAACAGCAGCAATTAAAGGCTTTAATAGTCTAGCTCAACGACCAGATGTGCTAATTGTGGCCCGCGGTGGTGGCAGTCTTGAAGATTTGTGGGCATTTAACGAAGAAAACGTTGTGCGTGCTGCAGCTTTTAGTGAAATTCCTATTATTTCCGCTGTTGGCCACGAAACTGACACAACCTTAATTGATTTTGCATCTGACAAGCGCGCACCAACGCCTACTGCGGCTGCGGAATTTGCTACGCCTGACCAGCAAAGCTTGAAATTATTCATTAGTGAATCAGAAACCAGGCTGCAACGTATTACTTTGCAGACTCAAGAACGCTATAAGCTAATGCTGGAAAACCTAAGTCGCAGAATTCCTGATTTACCGTCAATTGTACTTGAAAAAAACCAACGGCTAGATGAATGGTTTGAACGCTACGTTCGTTCCAGCGTGGTGTTTTTGGAACGCCAAGAGAATCAATTAGAAAAAATCACTAAACCTTTAAGCTTTGCATTTGCAAAGTCTTTTTCAGAAAAAGAGCAGGCCCTGAAATGGCAGGCTATGTTGCTTAATCAAAATTCCTTCCAACGAACCTTAGAAAAGGGATTTTGTTTGGTTGAAGGAGACAAGGGCGTGATCAGTTCAGCGCAAGCATTAAAAGCTGAAAAAGAAGCGAACATTCATTTTGCTGATGGCAAGGTTCGCGTGCAGCCCGTTAAAGAACAGAAAACATTGTTCTAGCGCACTAAACTTATTGCTTTTTATTGAAATATAGATGATGGTATGTAACAAAAAAATTTTTGATTTAAACAAAAATACAGGGGGTTTATATGATAAAAAAAACAACATTTTTAATAATTTTGGGTCTGCTAAGCATAAGTCAGTTGACCGCTTCAGAAATTTTGCAGGGGCTTGTGTTAGAAACACCAATTATACGTGGTACTGTGGATGATTATGTTGCCAGACGCGGAGATCAACCAAGTAAGCTAGTTCTTGGTGCAGGACATATTGAAAATCCATATGCGCTCCATCCAAAATATCAGCCAGATGGTAATAATAGACTTACGGAAAGTTTACAAAGCGGTTATGAGTTTCATAAACATGAAAGATGGTATGCATTCAGCGCTGAAACAGATGGACCATTTGGTTCTGATATGGTTGGAAATATTCGTATTCCTTCTCATCAGGAAATGATTTTTGTTCCTAATACTTGGGATATAATTTGGGATGAGTCTTATCACCCAAGTGTGTTGTCAGCGCAAAATCTTTTTGAAAATGCTTTTGCTTCTATGAAAACTGGAGGCCTTTTTGTGTTTACGCTGCCCATTTATAGGGTTTCTGATTACATTGCTACGGGACATGTTCCTAGGGTTCCTGATTACATTGCTACGCGACATGCCCAATTTAATGAAAAGTTAGCTTACCAAAATATATCTAATCATTTTACTTCGTTAGAAGACGTTGAAGAATTTGTTAGAAGAAATTTACAAATTATTGGTTTCTCAGAAGTCAGTATGCATAAAGGTGCTTTACTGAAAGCAGCAGGAGTTGATTTTATAGGGGATTTTCCAAAAGAAAATATTGCCCATATTTTGAGTTCGGCTACTACTATAGCTGCTAATCCAGGTACAAATCCTTTGCTTGCGATAGATGAGATTTTTGCGCATACAGGTGGCATGTATTATTTTGTTGCAAAAAAATGAAGAAGAATTCGTAACAATAGCTGGTGCTGTTTTTCTTACAGATGGTTATAGAACAGAAAACATTATTTAGAGCGATAAATTTATTGCTTTTTGTTGAAATATAGATGATGGTATGTAACAAAAAAATTTTTGATTTAAACAAAAATACAGGGGGTTTATATGATAAAAAAAACAACATTTTTAATAATTTTGGGTCTGCTAAGCGTAAGTCAGTTGAATGCTTCAGGAATTTTGCAGGGACTTGCGTTAGAAACACCAATTATACGTGCTACTGTGGATGATTATGTTGCAGGACGTGGAGATGAGCCATGTAAGCTAGTTATTGGTGCTGGACATATTGAAAATCCAGATGCGCTCCATTCAGAATATCTGCCAGATGGTGGTAATAGCCTTACAGAAAGTTTACAAGGCGGTTATGAGTTTCATAAACATGAAGGATGGTATGCATTCAGCGCTGAAACAGATGAACCATTTGGTTCGGATATGGTTGGTAATATTCGTACTTCTTCTCATCAGAAAGCGATTTTTGTTCCTAATACTTGGGATATAATTTGGGATGAGTCTTATCACCCAAGTGTGTTGTCAGCGCAAAATCTTTTTGAAAATGCTTTTGCTTCTATGAAAACTGGAGGCCTTTTTGTGTTTACGCTGCCCATTTATAGGGTTTCTGATTACATTGCTACGGGACATGAGTGTGACGAAGAAATTGATCATCCCCAATTTAACGAAAGCTTAGCTTACCAAAATTTATCTAATCATTTTTCTTCGTTAGGAGAAGCTGAAGAATTCGTTAGAAGTAATTTACAAATTATTGGTTTCTCAGAAGTCAGTATGCATAAAAGTGCTTTACTGAAAGCAGCAGGAGTTGATTTTATAGAGGATTTACCAGAAGAAAATATTGCCCATATTTTGAGTTCCTCTACCACTATAGCTGCTAATATAGCTGCTAATCGAGGTGAAAATCCTTTGCTTGCGATAGATGAGATTTTTGCGCATACAGGTGGCATGTATTATTTTGTTGCAAAAAAATGAAGAAGAATTCGTAACAATAGCTGGTGCTGTTTTTCTTAGTGAATGTATAGCAAAAGCCGTGTGCTCCCCCTTGCTGCACAAAAGGAAATCAAGTATTCTTCAATAATCCTTTGGAGAGGTGGCCGAGCGGTTGAAGGCGCACGATTGGAATTCGTGTATACGGTTAAACGTATCGAGGGTTCGAATCCCTTCCTCTCCGCCATCTGTCGTCGCTAAATTCTAACGCCTTAATTCTTATTGAATTTTCCAAAACAACTCACTATAGTAAACTCACATACAATAAGAGAGTGTTACATTATGTGGGTTCGTTCATATAGCAAAGTTTATCCAAATGTTTCAGCACAACAAGTCTGGAAACTATGGACTGACATCAATCAATGGCCTTCTTGGAATGCTGACCTTGAATACTGCAAACTTGAGCAACCATTTAAAGTTGGTAGCGTCTTCAAACTTAAGCCAAGGGGTGCACCAGCAGTACAAATTTCCCTTGTCGAAATTGACCATGAAAAAATGTTTACCGATCGTACGAAATTTTTGGGTGCAAAAATGTATGGTAAACACGAAATGCATCTTGAAAAAAATGGACTTCGCCTCACAACCACTATAACAGTGACTGGAATGCTAAAATATTTATGGATTGCGCTAGTTGCACAAAAGATTGTTGACAAATTTTCCGTACAGATGGATACATTAGTACAACTGGCCCTTATTCAAAAAAGATAATCATATGAAAAAGCTTTTGTACACAGTGCCTTTTCTGCTTCTACTGATAGGTGGATATTTCTTATGGCCCTCCTCTAAACCGGTTGTTTCTAATTTGAATCAAGCAAGGTTAATGCTTTCAGAACTTCGCGGGGGTGATTTTACTCATGCGGGTGATAGAGAGGCTGTCGATATGGTCATAACTAAAATAAAACAGGAAGCTTCAGAAGTTCTGAACGGCAATTGCTTAGATGTTGGTTGTGGTTTTGGAGGAACAGCTGATTACTTAGTAAAAAATGGCTTCAAACATGTTTGGGGCATAGATATAGACCCAGCGGTTATTAAATATGCAAAAAGTAAGTATAAGGGAATTGAATTTTCTGCCGTAGATGCTGCTTCAGTCAGTTTGAAATTTGATCGAGACTTTTTTTCATTTGTATACCTATTCAATGTTTTGTACGCAATTGAAGATAAAGTTACAGTGCTGCGCCAATTAGCAAGGGTTTCTAAACCAGGCGCCTTTTTAATGATTTTTGATTACAGTGTAGAAGAAACCACCGAACCATTACTTGATCTGACTGGAAAGCCTATGCGACCAGTTTCAATGAAAAAAATAAAACAGCAGTTGTACGAATCAGGCTGGGAAGTTTTGGAAGTGCGTGACCTAAGCGAAACGTTTGTTGTGTGGTATGAACAACTTCTTCAAAAACTTGAAGATAAAAAGAAGGAAATAAAAGGGCACTTTTTAGAAAAAGATATTGCCAAATTTTCGGCGACATATATACACATATTACATCAATTACGCCACAAAATTCTGGGTGGCGTGTTAATTTATGCAAAACGCATTTAGCGCAGGCACTTGCCCAAATGGCCAAAACGTCTTTCGGGTTTGAAGAGCCACAACACAGTCCAGGATTTTGCTTGTGGCAAGCAACGGTTGTTTGGCAGCGATTAATTAAAAAAGCTATTGAACCCTACGGCGTTGCTCACGCGCAATTTGTGCTTATGGCAATTCTTTTGTGGATTGAAGAACATCATAAACAGTCAACCCAAGCGGTGCTTGTGAAAATGTCAAAGCTTGATAAAATGACTGTTTCTAAAGCGCTGAATACACTTAGTGACAAAGAATTCATTACAAGAATTGAAAGCCCTAAGGATTCTCGTACCAAAGTCACACATCTAACAAATAAGGGCAGGGCGCTGATTCAGCAACTGGTACCAATTGTTGAAGCAGTCGATGCGCAATTTTTTGGAGGCTTGGAAAAAGCTGGCCAAAAACAACTTACTCAAGCGTTAGCATTACTGGTGGAATAATGAACACGATCTTTTTTAAAGTTATTGCTTACGAAACATCAGATTATGAAGCTTCAGTCGCATTGCGACAAGAAGTATTACGTACCCCACTAGGACTAGTATTTTCCCCGGAAGAACTTGAAAAAGAAGCACATCACATTCACCTAGTTGGTTTTAGTGATAACAAGCTAATCGCCACGGCTAGTTTAGTGCCAGAACAGTCTGCTTGTAAAATGCGGCAAGTGGCTGTGCACCCATGCATGCAAGGGCAAGGTATAGGTTCAAAACTGGTTGATTTTTGCGAAAGTCATGCAATCGAAAAAGGATACCAATCTATTCATTGCCATGCGCGTGACTACGCTGTGCCTTTTTATACAAAAAAAGGATACGTAAGCGAAGGTGGGTATTTTATGGAAGTGAATATTCCTCACCTACATATGAGAAAAGTATTAAGTGCACTTTAAAAAATGTTGCCGCTCGGCTTCAGGAAATTTCTCAATTGCATAGCGCAACATTGTGCGGGGCATGGTTGCAGCGTGTTGGTTTAAAAACGTCTTTAATGGTTCAACATCTCTTTTGCCCATTTCCCGTAACATCCACCCAACCGCTTTATGAATTAAATCGTGAGAATCCGTAAGCAATATCTTTGCCAATTTTAGCGTCCATTCGAGTTCATTCATTTTTATAAAATACCACGTTGCAACAATCGCAACTCTGCGTTCCCACATAACCGTTGAATTTGCTAGGGTATGCAAAATGTCTTTGTCTTTTTTATGCAAATGTTTGCCTACAATTAAATGTGCCGAGGCATCAACCAAATTCCAATTGTTTACCTGTTGAATATTATCCATGTAAAACTGGTAGACGGCATCTGGTTCAGCTGCGTATCTATTGGTTAAAATTATTAATGCAAATAAGCGTTCTTCATTAATTTTTGAATGCAGCAATACGTGTAGGTTATCTAAGCCAATACGTTGAAAGTCTTTAGCTAGCTTTCTAAGTGTTGGCACAGATACGCCAATAAACTGATCATGCTCTGCATAGTCACCAGGGCCTGTTTTGAAAAATGTACCCTGTGGAGCTGGTGTGCTTTCAGCAATCTGTTTTAATTTTAATGATACACTAGCGTGACTCATGTAATTTGCCATCTTTAAGCTCAACAAAGCGGTCCATAGAATGTGCGAGTGCATGATTATGGGTCGCAATAATTGCGGCAATTCCTTGGTCTTTGACCAGCTTTACTAGCATACTAAACACTTCAGATGCAGTTGATGGGTCCAAATTCCCCGTTGGTTCATCAGCAAGTAGTATTTTGGGGTTGTTTGCCAGGGCACGCGCAATGGCCACTCGCTGCTGCTCACCACCTGATAGTTGCTTTGGGCGGTGTTCCAACCTATGACCTAAGCCTAGCGTCTGCAGCAGCTCACAAGCTCGGTTTTTAGCCGCTTGTTTGCTAACGCCAGCAATAAGTTGTGGTAACATCACGTTTTCCATAGCACTAAATTCGGGCAACAAATGGTGAAACTGATAGACAAATCCGTAGGTATGACGCCTCAATAGGGTACGACTTTCATCGTTCAGCGTGCGAGTGGACTGCCCTTGAACTTGTATATCCCCGCTCTGTGGTTGCTCTAAAAGACCCACCAACTGCAAAAGGGTGGTCTTTCCTGCACCACTATTACCAACCAACGCAACAACTTCTCCGCCATTAACATTTAATGAACAGCCATTTAAAATGTTTAAAGTATTGTCACCTTGCGTGTATGAGTGTGAAATATTCAAAATTGAGAGCATGCGTTAAAGAAAATTAAGGGTACTACATTGACTTTTTGCACAAATTCTTGTATTTATCAACCGTGCAAAAATATGGAGTATGAAAAATGTTAAGGTTTCGAATGAAGATGTTGTCTAAAGAGAATTTAATGGCCAGAACAAGTGATATAGGGTCTTGTTTGGGATTGTTAGCTAGAAAAATATTGACTGTTGGGTTTGTTATTGGTGCGTTTAGTGCAAATGCAATGGATGATGAGTTTTCTAATTATAGCCATCAAAAATCTCAAGTTGTGGGAACAAAGTATAAAAAAGAACGTGATGCATTTAAAAGTCAAGTAGGAGCGCTTCAAGAACAACTATCAAAGCGGTCAGCATCTTCATCTGAAGAAGATGTTATCGCTACAAAAGAAAATCTAGGCAGTGCTTTAAATGAGGGGGGGCCTTTTGATAGTCCGATTAAAATGCTTAACTCTCGCGCAAATGCAAAAGATACGCCAGGTCGCGTTACACTTAGAAGAGAAATTGTAGCGTTACAATTAACTGGCAACCAAGCTGAAGATTTGGCTATGGTTCTTCAATTGTTTAAGCGTTATGCAGATAGAAAAATAGCAACAAGTGACTCTACTGCTTTGGTCAGAAGAAGTGGTGAAGCACAGCCAGTTATTGTCGACTTAAGTGATATTTTAACTGCACTAAATTATGCTGCAGCCGGCGTTTTTGGTCAGCAAATGCAGTCACTATGCAAGCAATTTTATGTGCCAGCTTCTCTAGTACAGCAAGCTAAAGCTCTAACAATAGATTTTGATCAAATTGCAAATAAATATATAAGAAAAGTAAAAGCAGCTCTTTTCCCAGAAGGAAAAATTTGGCAAAGAATTCAACCATACCAACCAGAGATTCTTGATAACGATGTTCTTTGCCAAATGATAGATATCACCTTACATGAAACAGCAGGTCAATTCACTATCTCAGAAAAAGTGGAAGATATTTTTGATGCAAAAGAAGAGCTTGCTGCTCAACTGTTTAAAACAACATGCTCTACATTTTTCAATTACATGCGTGGTAATGCTAATAAAAAAACTTCAGCGCTTTTTGGGCGAGGAGATGACATTGATGTAGAAGACCTTCGCGAATTGCACAGAGAATTATCGAATATTTTTGATTCAAAATCATTACCTTCTTTTAGAGTAACCCATACACAAATTGATTTTGGCACTGAAAGAGTTCGACATTTTTCTGCAGATTCTCCCAGAATAGCTATGTGGGGATGGGAATTTCCGCTACTAAACACTCTTATTCAAAATGCTATGTGTCCCACTGGGCCACATCGTCCTTTGCTAGAGACTGGTGGCGCATCATTTGATAGTAGTTCTTCAATTCACCGAATAGCTGAGAGGGCAGAGGAACTTTAACTAATACTCTGGCTTTCTTTCGCCAACGTTTGGCAAAGATCCTTCACTTTTTTTGCATCCATGGCCGCCAAAATTAGGGCGGCCTTTTTCTTGCCCATTCGCTTCACAATCTCTTTTAAAATGGGCATATCCATTAAATTTAAAATATTGGCAGCTAGCTTAGGTTTCATAACACTGTACACTTTTACCAAGTCTTCGAGCTGCTTTTCATCTTTTTCTTTAAGTTTATCTAGCATTTTTAATAGGTCTTGTTTTAACAAATCAAAATGCTTTAGTTTTTCATTCATTGAAGACTCAGCCGCTTTTAATAACAAGGCTTGCTGCTTTAAAGCTTCTTCCCTTGCATTAATTTCCTTTGACCTTTTTGCAAGCTCTTGAAAAAGAACTATTTCTTCTGGCGCGCTTTCATTTAAAGGATCAAATGTTATCTTTGCTTCTTTTGAGGGCTTAGTTGTTTCTTGTTTAGAAGCTTCCACAGCGGGCTTTTCATTGCTAGGGGCAGCTGAAAGCACAGTGGCAAGAACAGCTGTCTTTGTCATTCTCGCAAAAGCGGGAATCCACATGTTAATAAACTCCATTCTCATCTATTGCTGACTCTGACTTAGTTCTTGCATAGGAGTATGTGTCACTCCTGCGTCTTTTGGATACCGCGAAATGACACGTTGCACGAATAAGTCCCTAGGGTCATTAGCTTTGCTTATTTGTATTTCAGGGTTAAGTTCTGCCTGTTTTTCAGTTTGGCGCATGCTTACAAGAACCGTTTGACGAAGGTTTTTTTCAATTTCACCAGCTTTGACAATAAGGTCATCAAGGCGGTAACTAATCCTATCGGCGTGTTCAATTAATAAAATAACATCTTCGCTTATTGCTTGTGCGTTTGGAATATAGGTTTCTATTCCTTTTTGACTTGTTTCTGTTGCTTGCTTTAAATAGCCAATCGCTTGGTTTGCGCCATTTAAAACCTGGGTCAATCGCTCAATAGAAGGGGCCAAAACAGTAGTGAAACCTTTTAAAGACTGCAACCTATCGCTAAGTCGGTAACAAAATCCAACCGCAATCATCAACAAGAAAATAATACCAACATCTAACCACATCATTATATCTCTCCATTCTTACCAAATAAAATATCATCTACTTTAACGGCTACATGCCCATTCTTTTGTCCCAGCTTCCCCAATAGAAGCTGATGGTTTTGACTGCGCAAATGAATTGGGCTTTGCATATCAGAAGAAAGCACTATCTGTGAACCTTTTTTCCAGCTCAACACGTCTTTTAGGCTAAACACTTCTGTGGGTAACGCTGCTTCAAGACTTACTTCAGCTTCACGTATTCGATCTGCCAAATGATCTTCCCAAATTTGATCACAACCAAATTTTTCACCCATAAAATTTTGAATCAGTAAATCACGTATGGGTTCAACGCTAGAGTAGGGGATTACAATGTCAAAGTGTCCACTTCGGTCTTCCATTTCCAATTTGAAGACAAATTTCATTGTGACATTTTTTTCGTGTACTACCGCTGCAAAACGAGGGTTAGTCTCTAATCTTTCATATTGAAAATCAACAGCGCATATTGGCGAAAAGGCTTCGGTTAGGTCAGTTAATATGACTGCAATAAGTCTTTCTATTAAATTTCTTTCAAGGGTTGTATAAGGGCGTCCTTCTGCCCGACTGGTTGTGTGTGTACTCTTTCTGCCTCCTAGAAGCACATCAACTATTGAATAGACAAGCTGACTATCAATAGTGATCAATGCAGGAGTGTCCCATTGCTTAGCTTTAAATACGCCAATCAAACTGGGAAGGGGAATAGCATTAAGGTAATCTGAAAAACGAACGGATGTAACACGTGCACAGCTTACATCAACATTATCAGATGTGAAATTACGCAGTGATGTTGTTAGAAGCCTAACCAAACGATCAAATACCACGTCTAAAATTGGTAAGCGCTCTGAATGGATTTTTCTACCCTCAAGAATTGCTGCTATTTTTTTGTGTTGATTTTCTTTTTCTGTAAGCTTGGTCACGTCTTCATGATTTAAAACATCAGAGAGTGTGTTTGGCATGCTTAAAGGAGTTCTTCCTGTGGTATATTCCATGTGTGCCTACTGAATAATAAAATCTTTAAGGATTACCCGATGAATTTTAATCGGTCGCACAATATTGCTAATGCGTAAAAGTATTGCTTCTCGCATACGTTCAAGGCCAGGCCCTTCAAGGTCGCTTATTGATTGGTCGCGCAAATAAGACAATAGCTGATCAAGAATAATGGGCATGAAGTCCCTTATTCTTTCTTCGTCATCTTTATTATAAATTTGCAAATTAAAGGTTGCTCGCAGAATGTTTCCCTTAGGGTTTACAGAGCGGAGATTAACAACAATTTCTGGAATGGAAATGTAGCAATTGATTTCACGGTGGGTTGTATTATGATCTGAAAAATGATCATAAATGAACCAACCACCAACACAAAAGAGCAAAATAATGAACAGAATGGTGTTTACAAGCAACACTTTTGAAGATGCTTTTTTCTTTCTAACACCTCTTTCAACAAGTTCTTCTATCTCATTTTTCAAGGTATAGCTGGTCTGATCGGCGTTTTGAGATTTATCTGTCATCAGTGTTCCCACTTTTCTTCTACCACTATCATCGTGAAATTTAATTAAAAATTTCTTAACTTTTACAATAATTGTCTTATAATAGAAAAAAATTTATCGATTAAAGGAGAAGTCGTTGATTACGAAACTTGATACTATTGATTTAAAAATTCTACAAATTCTACAAAAGTCAGGACGTATGACTAATGTGGATTTAGCAAAGCGTGTGGGAATATCTGCTCCACCATGTTTACGCCGATTGAAAAATTTGGAAGATGGTGGCGTTATTCAAGGATACCAAGCTAACCTCAATCCAAAATCACTTAGCTACAACATTACTCTTTTTGCTTCTGTTGGGCTAAAAGAAAACAGTGAAGCACAACTTAGCTCATTTGAAAAAGCTATGCATGGCATCGATTTGGTTCGTGAATGCTACCGCATAAGTGGTGAAGATGATTTCTTGTTGAAGATTGTTGCTCAAGACTTTGAGCATTATCAAAATGTTCTATCTAAAACATTACTAAATCTGAGCAACGTTGAACGTGTTCAGACAACAATTGTAATGGGTAACGCTAAAGCAGAGCCAGGAATTCCTGTAGCTGTTTATGAAGAAGCTGCGTAATTCATAACTAATTTTTTCCCGTTCTTTATATAAAAGGACGGGAAAATTTTTATTTCTTTATCATTGAGCCGCCACGCCTGTTTCAATAAAATCTTCTTTTTGCTACCCTTAATCAGTTAATAAAAAAATGCAGACTTGATGTTGAACATATTGCATGATTGGTGTACTCGAAGTCACTTGTATGGCTTTGTATTGCGAAAATCTGTGCATGGGCAACTTAGAGATATTCATCAAGACAGCTGGCCTTCTGTTGCATGGAATGTCAGGAGTTTAAGCGCTGGCCTTTACCAAGTGTGTGGCGCAACCCTAACAATAGCTGAAGTTCTCAAAAATTTAGCCGAACCAAAAATGGATCCTCCAACTGTATGCTTGCATACCTTCGATTTCATACGCGATCTACACACTCTTGGCGATAATAATAGTCGGCGTCTTACAAGGCAGTGCATTACCCATTGGATAGAAAACAATAGTCAGTGGTCGAATAAACCCTGGAGAAGTCCAAGCTGGAACCTTGATATTTTAGGATATCGTCTTTGTAATTGGTTGGGATTTTATGAATTTTTTGCCCATAGCGCGAATCAATTGTTTCGTAAAAAACTCATTTCCTCAATTGGTCAGCAGTATCGTTTTTTAAAGCGACGATACCCCAGTTTGAAAGACCCTATTAGTCGCTTTCGTGCATTAAAAGGGTTGATTTATGCTGGATGTGCACTTCCTGGAGAGCAAAATCAGCTAGGCAAATGGATCGAAAAATTACATAAATGCTTGCAAGAACAGCTTGATGACAATTTTAATCAGCAATCGCGCCACCCCGGAACTGTTGTTCTGTTATTACGTGATCTAATCGATTTACGTTTGCTACTTCGTCATTTCTACGCAGGGCAGGTTGATTATTTAAATGATTACATCATTCATCTGGCGCCAATTGTTAGGCACCTCCGTCATGGAGATGGCGCATTAAGTTCATTTACTGGCAATGCAACGCAACGATTAGAAGCTTTTTGTAGTCCTGTGCTGGGTGATGGCCTAATAGATATGGCCCTATCTTTGGCTGATAGCCGTGTGGCGCTGCCTGAACCTGTTGCCATGGGATATGTTCGCTGCTCAACTAAGCCGGGATTTATTTTAATCAATACTCAACCCACAACCCTCAACACAACTCTTCATGATTGGTACGTAAAATCTACCGGCGTTTTAGATTTTGAGTGGTCAGAAAGGGCGCAGCGGTTGCTTGCTCGGTGTGACGCAAGCGTGCATGCGCACGATTCAAATCATTTCATGCACCTAGAACAGAAAAAAAAGCAAACTCTCAAAAGTGAAATTATTCATGAAAAAGGTCATGCGTTTTTCTCAGGAGAATACCAAATAAATTGCAGTCCAAATAAGAATGACTTATACGGTGCTGTTTTACAGGTTAAGCGAGATTTGTATATTTCTCCAAACGGCGATATCCGAGGAGAAGAATTTTTTATTTTATCTCAACTGGGGCAGGGGAGTGTACGTTTTTTAGCAGCTCCAGAGCTAGAGTGGCGAATAGTCCAAGAAACCGAAAGCGCCTTCTTATGCAGAAAAACTAGCGAAGAAAAACCACAAAAACCAGAACATTTGAAAAAATTTCTATGCCAAGCTGATGCACAATTACATATAGTAGACGTTTTAGGTTTTAATGCATTGTGTGTAACATTTCCTTTAAATGCTAATCAACAAACATCTGTAAAATGGGCGCTATCACCTATTAGCTAACCTTTTTAAAGATTGGGTTGCTTCCTTCATGCAAAAAGCTCACATAAGCCAATGTTTGCCCCTTTTCATCTGATCCAAATTCAATAAAGTGTGGGTCTGTGCGCGACATGTTGCCGTTAAACTCCCAGCCATTAAGCGTAAATTCATCGGCATTCCAGTGCACAATTTTGCATGAATTATCTTTTATTTTAAGCCGCAACCCATTTTCTGTTGCTTCAATTTTCATTTCTCCGTACAGCTCATTAGTGTAGGTGCCCACATAAAATTTGTCAGCTTTTTTGGGAGATGGGCTCTGAAGCTTCTTATTGGATCTTTGTGCAATTATTTTTTTAAAAGTCTGATCTTTTTTTTCTAAATATTCTTTACTCCAGTCTCGCTCTTCAAGTTCCAAGAAGAAATTTAAAAAGACATTACGTAAGGCTTCCGGAAATAAGTTCAAATTGAAATGCCCTAGATTGGTTAAAATGCCAACAGAAAAGCCAGCAGAAGGGCACATAAACATAAAGCTTCGTTGTCCTGTATATCCGCCCATATGTTCAAATACCTGAGTAGTATTGTCGCCAACTCCATAGTCGTACATAAACCAGCCCATTCCATACCCTACATCTTTCATTAATTCCGGGGGGAATTGCATATCCTTCGGTTTAATTTTTGTATGCTTAACCACAGATTTGCGCATGGCATTTATGTGTTCCTCCGGAATAATTTGAACACCATTATGCTTTCCGTTATTTAGCTGACATTGAAGCCAAATTCCAAAGTCATGCGCGCTTGTGTTTATGCCAGAGGTGGAAGGAAATACATATACTAAAGGATCTAGGCCCATGCAAACAGCATTACCTTCTAAATCTTTATCATGGCAAAGAGCTATATTTTCATCAAATCCAAAAATTCTTTTTACTGAATTCCAAAACGAATTCTCTTGTTTAATAAGTGTGTGTCCGGCAGAGCTTCTTGTCATGCCTAATGGCTGATAGATATATTCTCTTAAAAGCTCTTCATAGCTCTTGTGAGTAACTTCTTCCATGACTAACCCCATGAAACCAAACATTTGGTTGCTGTACGTGTAGTCTTCTCTAAATCTGCTATCAAATGGAATTTGGTGAATTTTTTCTATAATTTCTTTCGTTGAAAGACCTGCTTTCATTAAGCTATCGCCAGCAAAGCTTCCAATTCCCATGCGATGACTGATTAAATCTTGTAGGGTTGCATGTTCGGAAGCTTCCTTATTAGCCAGTTTAAAATCAGGTATGTATTTTTTAACTCTGTCTTGAAGAGAAAAGATTTTCTTTGCCTCAAGAATTCCAGCAAGAGAAGCCGTAAAATTTTTGGTAAGCGACGCTACTTGAAAAAGTGTATGCTCGTTAACGGGCTTATTTTTCCCTACTTCTCTTGTACCAAACCCCTTGCTCAACAAAACTTTATCTGGGGTAACAATCACTATTGCCATGCCCGGAATGGCCCAAGTTGGCATATTTTTCTCTATATACTGTACAAATTTAGGCAAAAATTGATTTATACGTTGTTCCGTAGTTGTTGCTGCAGACAGAGCAAAGCTGAAAATAACAGGAAGAATAAGAAAATATTTGAACATAGTGTAAACCTTTTGAATAACCGTATTTTAAGTTTTAAAGCAATAAAATTGATAATTTATTAATAATTAGCTGATAACTTCAAATTAAGTATAGCAAAAAGATTTGTCGTGGAGAAGTTATGGGGCCAATGTTGTTATTAGTTCTGGGTATATTAAGTGCTGTGGGTTTCAGCCTTTATCAATTTGGTGAACATCATCGCTTTGATGTTATTCCAGATGCCAAAGGTGGCATTTTCATTCTTGATAAAAAGTCAGCAGCAATAAATTACTGTAATGATAAAACATGTTCGCTTGTTGGTAATGGGGCGCTGCCTAGTCAAATTATGGGCAATCCAGCCGCCATGGCTTCAATGCAAGGTGCAATTATGGGGGCTCCAGCAGCTGTGTCTGCTCCTCAAGCAGGGCAGGCACCAAATGGAATGAATGCAAATATTGCAGCTTCCGGAGTTGCCAACGCTGCCCAGGCAGATGTGGCGACAGCTGTGCATGATGATGGCGATGTTCAAAACGCTGATGCTGAAGCAGCGCACCCAGATGCAGAAGCTCCACATCCTGACGAAGCAGAGCAACCAGCAGATGCTGCACCAGCTACTGCGGAAGCTGCAGCACCAGAAGGGTATGCATTTAACTAAATACACCCAGAGATAGTTTTGCGCACCAGAACTATCAAGCATTAAGATTGCATAATCTAGATTATGGAAAATTATTATATAACCCAGTTCTCAGAGGGTCTGTATATCTGTGGACAACTTCTGTGGATAAATATTCTGCTTGAGCTGCGCTAAAGCCTTTGCTCTAATTACACATATAGTTTTTATATGCACATATATGTTCGTAGTTGCGCCGTTACTATTTTGGGCTTGGTTGAATAACGAATCCCCAATTTACTCAATAGAAAGTAGAGACAAAGCTGAGGTTGTAAAGGCAACCGAGGACAAAAAAAGTAAAGGCATTACCAAGAAAATGCCCGCTGACAAAGCAATGGAAATCATGCTTGAACATGGATTCCTTCCGCAGTTATCACCAGTGTATGTCCCTTCCCTAATCATTAATGTGCAAACTTCAAGCACTAAACATTTTCATGGAATAAACTATAAGGACTCAAAAAAACCAGTCTTATTACACTTTTGGGCTACTTGGTGTGGTCCTTGTAAGCAGGAGCTTCCATTTTTTGCCGAATTCGTGAATACACAAGATATAATAGATGTCTATACGATAACTTCTGAGCTAAAAGAAAGTAACGCTGATGTAGCAACCAAAATATGGAATTTTTATAGTACACACAACATAAAAGGTCTTAATGTCTGTACAGATTTTCATAATAGACTGGCATCGCTATTTGACGTTAGCGGTATACCAGCAACGATTATTATATCAGCCAATGGCCAGTTGCTGGGAAGGTTTTTGGGGGCAACCGATTGGGCAAACCCAGAATTGTCTGCCGCTTTGGTGTCTTATTTGGGATAATGGATTCCTTGTAAGTTTTGTGTTCTCCATCCTGGTTCCAATATTAGAAACCAATCCTCATTAGATGGCATTGTTGGTGCTGTGCGCCCCATGACACCAGCGCTGATTCTCGGGAATTCCTAGCATCGCAGGGCTGAGTGTTTTACCTTAATGAGTGTTTTACCTTAAGCGGATGTAGGGTTGTCGTGTTCATCTAAAACTTTTCGTTGTTCCAAATCTAGCCTGTAAGTTTTACCTGTTCCATAAATTGATCCTGATTCAATTTTTAGCTCAGTACCGTCAGATGACCATTCAATAGATCTAATATCTAAGAATATTTTAGAGTCGTGCCAAAAACGGCTAACCGAACAGGCTTCAGCTGCCCTTATTTTTATAATGCCAATATTTGTTCCTCCACCATCATCGCACCATACCCAAACCGCATATTTATTATTCGGTCCCATCAAAGCACCAGGTGTGCAGACCTTTGGATAAATATCTATTTTAGTGGGGTTTTTCTTTAAGCTTGAATGCAAAACAAGGGCAACACCGGCAACGGCTAGAAAAATAAAAATTATCCAAGTTTTAAAGAATTTTTTCATTGTGATTACCTACAATGTCCAGTAATTAAATCCTGCTGGAGGAGATTGGCGCCAAATCGCTTTCAGGTCAAACACCCAGCCCTGTGGGGCTAAAAATTGCGCAAAATCAGCGCTGGTGAACTGACAATATAAATCATGGGGTACAGCACCAACAATACCATCGTAATGGGTATCTGTTTCTAATGTTGGAACTAGGTCATAATTGAAGAATTGGCTTGCTTCCTTAGGGTCTGCGCAGGCATCGTGCACATCAACATGATGTCCACGCATTTTTAGTGCTTCAACTAAATCAACCACTTTTGTGTTACGTAAATCTGGTACGTTTTCCTTAAACGTTAACCCTAAAACTAACAACCGCAACGGGCGCCCTGCCCTTTGTGTCATGATGTCTGCCAATTCATTTGCCATTGATTCATTAATTGAACGACCTGCTAAAATCATTTGTGGGTCATGCCCAAGTGACTTTGATGCTTGCGCTAAGTAATACGGGTCCACGCCAATGCAATGTCCACCAACAAGACCAGGCAAAAACTTCAAGAAATTCCACTTGGTTGATGCCGCATCTAAAACATCGTAGATAGAAATATTCATTTTTGAAAAAATCAGGGAAATTTCATTCATGAAGGCAATGTTGATATCACGTTGTGTGTTTTCAATAACCTTAGCGGCTTCTGCAGCCTTAATGGTTTTAGCTATGAAAATATTGTTGTTATTCATTTTTCCATAGATTTGTGCAATTTTTTTTGCAATCTCAGGGGTTTGGGCGGCAACAACTTTAGTGATTTTTTCAACGGTATGAACCTTATCACCCGGGTTAATACGTTCTGGTGAATAACCCAAGTAAAAATCTACGCCAGCTTTAAGGCCAGATACTTTTTCCAAAATTGGCCCACAGAAATCTTCGGTAACACCTGGGTAAACTGTGCTTTCATAAACGATTATAGAGCCTTTAGAGATGATTTCTCCAAGCGCTGTTGATGCTTTGCGCAATGGCTCAAGGTCTGGCGTATTTGAGTCATCAACCGGTGTTGGTACTGTTACAATGAATACATCGCAGCCAAGCATAGAATTAGCATCTGTTGAAACTTGTAAGCTGCTTTTCTTTAAAACATCGCTTTCAATTTCATTGGTGCGGTCATAACCTTCTTTAATTTCACGAATACGGTGCTCTGAAACGTCATATCCAACAACCTTATAGCTTTTTGCCAAAGCAACCGCTAATGGTAAGCCTACATAGCCAAGCCCAACAACTGCAATTTTAGATTCCATAGTATTCCTTGTACCATTCAACAAATTTTTTAAGACCGTCTTCAATGTTTGTTTTAGGTTCGAACCCAAAATCACGACGGGTAGCTTCAATATCAGCTATTGTTTCTTTAACATCGCCAGGCTGCATAGGCATTAAATTACGCACACCTTTTTTGCCTAAATGTTTTTCTAGCACATCTATAAAATGCATTAACTCTGCAGATTGGTCGTTACCAATATTGTATAAACCGTAAGGGACATCACCTTTTGGAGTGTGGCTTAAACTGCCCAAAATACCGTTCACAATATCATCAATGTAGGTGAAATTTCGTCGCATTTCGCCGTTATTATAAACAGGAATTGGCTGATCGTTTAAAATAGCGTTTGCAAAAATGAAGGCAGCCATATCAGGCCTGCCCCATGGGCCATAAACCGTAAAAAAGCGTAATCCTGTTGAAGGGATTTTAAAAAGGTGCGCATAAGCATGCGTCATTAATTCGCAACATTTTTTGGTCGCAGCATATAAGGAAATAGGACTGTCAGTGCGGTCATCCACGCTAAAGGGCATTTTTGTATTTGCCCCGTAAACCGACGACGTGCTTGCATACACTAAGTGCTTTAACCCAGGCAATGCCTTGCTTAATTCCAAAATATTCAGGTGCCCTGTTACGTTAGAGTCAACGTAAGCATGGGGATTTTCTATGGAATATCTAACTCCAGCTTGCGCTGCTAAATGAATAATATATTCAATTTTTGGGTGTTTTTCAGCCAAGTTAACGACGGATTCTTTATTGATAATATCCAATTTATAAAAAATAAAATTATCAAAGGCCTGAAGTTGCTTTAGCCGAGCATGCTTAAGAATGGGGTCATAGTATTCATTAAGATTATCAATACCAACAACTTCCTTACCTTGTTTTAAAAGCGTAAGAGAAGCATGAAATCCAATAAAACCGGCACATCCGGTGACTAATATCATTTAAGATCTTCTATTTTTTTATAAGCTACATATTGTCATGAAAGATGCCCAGAATCAAGTTCAAAGCTTTTTTGCACTATAGACCTTAATGACATTTTAATTGATGGATAGCATAATTATATAGAACTTTTATTTTTGGTATTTTATGAAATCAATTTTTACAATTTTAGCTGTTCTATTATTTTCTCTACCTTTAAGAGCCTCAGACAGCAATAACCTTTTTGAAGCAGAAAGCATCATAAAGCAAAGAATTTTTTATAATAATTTGGTAAATTTTTGTGATACTTCTAGTTGCGCATTGCTATACTTAGGAGCAGGCAGTACGTCGTTAAGCTACATAACAAAAGAATACGCTAAGCCATTAATCATAGGATCCTCTGCTTGTTTTTTAGGGCACATCCTCTTTAAAAGCATAGGCAGAATTGCGACGGGTCAGCTTATATTAGTTGACATTTTATTGAGAAAAGAAATGCAAAAAAGAGACGTTGAATTTACATCTGATATTCAACTTCCCTCAATCACTATTGCTTTAACTGAACAAGCACCTGTAACTAATCACGCAGTTGAAGATGGTTTAGCACAACATCATTCGCCATCAACAGTAGACGCAGATACTCTTGGTGCCGACCAAGATCAACCTGCTACTAATCTTACAGTAACTCCTCCAATTACAGTTGGGACGCCGGCTAATTCACCTGGTTCTTTAGATCCAAAGGATGATAGTAGTGACATATCTAGTACTGATTGGGAAGAAACAGCAAAAATGCCGGTAGCACCAACAGATTACAGTCTTAGCAATGCCATACAATACATAGGAAGAGCAACTGCTCCATATTTCTTATGGTGGTCTGGAAAGCCAAAAACTGACTAACAAGTGCGCTTAAGCACCCTGCCCTTAATCTGTTGCTAACTCTGCGAAGACGCCTTTAATGCGGATAATCTGTTTTTCGCGCTCATCCTCTGAATAAGCGCTTTCTACGCCGCAATACCAAACCGGACGTGGCCATGCTCCATCATTTTCAAATCTTGCCACCACATGCACGTGTATTTGCGGCACAGCATTGCCAATACTGGCTACATTCAATTTTTTAGGATTGTACAATTGACGCATCACAATGCTAGCTAAGCAAATTTCCTTCATCAACAGTTGTTGCTCGGCTTCGCTTAAATCTACCAGCTCAATAACATTTGTATTGGGAACAAGCATTAACCATGGAAATGCAGCATTGTTGCATAGGCGAACTTGGCACAAACTCAAATTTGTGACATATGCTGAATCTGCTTCTATGCGTGGATCTACATTAATAGTTTCTAATGCCATTAGGATATTTTTTTCCACAAAGGATCCTTAAGTAACTTTAAAAATTCTTCGTGTTCATGGAGTTCATTTTCATTAACCGCAAATAGTCTTGGTTCGCGATAAACGTTGTTTGATGTAATCGTAGCCGGCTTATCAGCAGTTTCTGGCTTGAATAGTTCTGTTTGCCTGCCACCCATAAGTTCAATATAAACTTCCGACAAAAGCTGGGCGTCAATTAATGCGCCATGTTTTGATCTTTTTGAAAGGTCAATATTGAACCGCTTACACAAAGCATCAAGGTTGGCAGCTTGGCCCGGAAATTTTTTTCGTGATAATACAACTGTATCGATTGCTTCTTTAACATCAAGGAAAGGTAAATTCACACGGGAAAACTCTGCATTAATAAAACCAATATCAAAAGACGCGTTATGAATTACCAAAGTCGCTTCTTGAATGAACTCCTGAAATTCCTGTGCTATTGAAGAAAAAGTTGGAAAATCTTTTAAAAAATCGTATGTAAGGCCAGAAACTGCTGATGCACCAGGTGATACGTCTCGCTCAGGATTAACATAACAATGAAAGGTGCGACCAGTTGGTATACGATGAACAAGCTCTACGCATCCTATTTCTGTAATGCGGTGTCCGTCCTTATGGCTAAGGCCTGTAGTCTCAGTATCTAGGGCAACTTCACGCATGTCGAACTAACCTTCAAAGGTGTTATTTATCTTTTAGCTTATCGCTAAGCACAGAAAACGGAGAAACTTTTGCTTCTTTCTCGTTCTCATCAAATTCTATGTGGTCTCCAGTTTCCCCTGCAAGCTTTGGGTTTTCTGGTAAACTTAAGGAAAGATATTCTAATGCCAAATTTCCAATGTCATATTCGCCATCAACAAATACATCACAATCATCATCTGGATGTGATTCTTCATATTCATCTAAGCGCTTTTGAGAAGGCATCAGCATTACGGTAAATTGTTCGCTAATACTAGTCGTTACTGGCTCGCAGCTAACAACGCTTGACTGCACAATGATCGCGTTCAAACTCCCGTGTACTTCGTACGTTTTGTTAATTAACTGCTTAATCTGAGTCTGAACAGTAAATGACTTCAAACCAAGCAAGTCAAAGACTTCCATAATTTGTTCACACTGCTCTTTTGATGCACTAAAGGACATGGCTCTTCCACGAAGATGCGCTTGTTCTAAATCAATAACGTGGGAAAAATAATTCACAGACAAACCAAATTATATTAATGGCGGGAGTGACGGGACTCGAACCCGCGACCTCCGGCGTGACAGGCCGGCGCTCTAACCAACTGAGCTACACCCCCGGGTTTATTACCCTAGGCAATGATCTGAAACTAATCAATCGCCGTTTTTTTGTCAAGCAATTTTCAGTATTATTTTAAAGAATGCCCTACCCTTTGGGGTTATTATTCTAATAAACCTATAAAATGTGTTAGCTTTTCGCTTTCAACATGCTTGAATTTCAACAAATCAGTATCTTCTTGCCATTGCTCAGGCTTAGCATTTTTATAAGCTTCATTTTGTAATTTTTTTTCTAAATGCAGTGCTTCTTTTTCAAGTGTCTCTTTTTTTTGAGACAAAATACTTTTAGCACTTATAGTATCAAGTGCAGTATCAAAGGCTACATAAAGGGTTGCTCCCTGCACGACACAAGGTAAGCTGTTTTTAGGTGGCGTATCTGAATCCCATGATTCAATTGAAGAAAAACGCGCCATTGAACTTAACACACCTAAATAAGGATCAAATTTATTTTCAAGCTCTGGCTCAACTTTTATATATGCCGTAAGCATGGCACCACCGGAAATATTTAATAATCCCTTCAAAGAACGTACTTCATCAATTAAGCACCATAGAGTATTTGTGTGATTAGAAGAAAAATGAACTTTCTTTTCAGCATATTTGTAATCTGTTAAACACTCATACATTTTGAAATATTTTGCTAAATAGCTTGTGATGCTTGGCATAATTGGGTGTAGCAAGCTTAAGTACTCAAACAAAGCCTGCATCGCCATTTTTTTTGTAGTGTCAGCTTGGTCACCTTGTACCAATACTTTTAGTGCTTCTAGGTACTGATCGCAAAATACATACCAAAAACTTTGGTAAAGACCTTGTGCAGCAAGGTCAAATCGATGTTCATTCAGATGATTTATTGTTGCGTCTTTAAGGTCAGCAAGATGATTAGCCATCCATTGGTCAATCGGGTGTGCATCCGATGATGGAGCAAATCCTTGCTCAAATTGACAATCATTCATTTCTAAAAAGCGTGCGGCGTTCCAAATTTTAGTACAAAAGTTGCGGTATCCTTCGATTCGGCTTTCTCCAAGCTTAATGTCGCGCCCAGGCGCTGCAAGGGCTGCTAGTGTATAACGCACCACATCAGAACCGTATTTATCCATCAAGATCAAAGGGTCGATTACGTTTCCCTTGCTCTTTGACATTTTTTGACCTTTTTCATCGCGCACTAACGCGTGTATATACACCGTCTTAAACGGTACATCGCCCATGAAATGTATGCCCATCATAATCATGCGGGCGACCCAGAAAAAGATAATGTCAAACCCTGTTACCAAAGTATTGGTTGGATAATAGCGGCTAAGTTCTGGCGTTTTGTCGGGCCACCCAAGGGTTGTAAATGGCCATAGAGCACTTGAAAACCACGTGTCAAGCACGTCTGTCTCACGCCTAAGTGTCACATTTTCGCCTAATTGCTTGCGTGCTACTGCGTATGCTTCTTCTTCTGTTTTCTCAACAAAAATTTCTCCATCAGGTCCAAACCACGCAGGAATCTGATGTCCCCACCAAATTTGACGGGAAATACACCAAGGCTGAATATTGTTTAGCCATTCAAAATAGGTATTTTCCCAATGTTGGGGCACAAACTTGATCTTACCTGTTTTAACAGCATCAAGTGCTGGTTTCGCCAAGACTGCAGCATCAACAAACCATTGATCAGTTAAATAAGGCTGAAGCTCAACCCCAGAACGCTCTCCATATGGTGTGGGCCCGGTAATCTCTTCAGTCTTTTCAATAAATCCTTGGGATTCCAAATCAGCAACAACCGCAGATCTTGCTTTAATACAGTACATGCCTCGGTAAGCTTCAGGCGTGGCCTCATTTAGATGAGCGCGCTCATCAAGCACATTAATTTTTTCTAGGTTGTGTCGCTTCCCTATTTCAAAGTCGTTAAAATCATGTGCAGGCGTAATTTTTACAGCACCCGTCCCTTTTTCCATATCGCAATAATCATCAGCAATAATCGGGAATGTGCGGCCAGTTAAAGGCTGAAGCACCTTACGACCAATTAATTTTTTATAACGCTCATCTTCTGGGTTAACTGCAACGGCAGTATCACCAAACATTGTTTCTGGTCGTGTGGTCGCAATAACAATGTTTTCTTGTGGGTTATCAGCCAACGGATACTTAATATACCAAAATGGTTTTTTTTCTTCTTTTGTCACAACTTCTAAATCAGAAACCGCTGTTAACAGTTTTGTATCCCAATTCACCAAACGTTTATCGCGATAAATAAGTTTTTCTTTATGAAGTTTTACAAAAACTTCAACAACAGCCTTTGAAAGCCCTTCATCCATTGTAAATCTTGAGCGGTCCCAATCAGCTGAAATACGCAAACGTCGCTGTTGCGTCACAATAGTGTTGCCTGAATATTCTTTCCATTGCCAAACTTTTTCTAAAAAAGCATCACGACCTAGGTCGTGACGTGTAATTCCTTGCTCAAGCAACTGACGCTCAACCACCATTTGCGTTGCAATGCCAGCATGGTCTGTTCCTGGCTGCCAAAGCGCATCAAACCCCATGGCTCGTTTAAAGCGAATCAAAATATCTTGCAATGTATAAGTTAAAGCATGACCTAAATGCAACGAACCAGTCACATTTGGTGGCGGCATCATAACCGTATAAGGCGTTGCTGAATTATTCAAATCAGCTTTGAAAAATGATTCTGATTCAGAGTAAAGCTGATCTTCAATTAATTGAGGAGTAAATTTATCGAGCATTTCTATATGAAATTTATATTTTATCGCATCATAGCGAATTACAACTTAACTGTCATGAATTCCTATTAACCTTTTTTTTACACTATGGTGCCACAATGGTATTTAAGCAAAGAAGTGTCAAAGATTATGAAAATTACATTGATGATTTTATGGAGCGTGATTCTAAGCACACTAAGTGCAGCGCAAGCGCCAATTAGCTGTGCAAAACCAGGATCAAATGGGCAAAACTACGACGCGCAAAAACTAATGCCACCTCCGCATCCTTACGCTCAGCCTCCTTATCCTTATTACGCTCCTCCAGCTTATCCAATGACAGGGCCACAGCAGGGTGTTAACCCTTATATGCAACGCGGACCAATGCAACCTAACATTGGCCAAGCAATGGGGCCACAGCAAGCAATGCAGCCTGGATTTATCCCTGGTGTTGTTCCTCAGCAGCATATTAGTAGTGGTTTTGTGAATTCTAATGGTAGCGTTGCTACCTTTCCACAACAAAGTGCTCAAACTGGTGTGCAGTATGGCAATATAACACCACCCGTAGCATGTAGTTGTGGTGTGAAGCCTGGTCAAAAAGCTCTTGCGGCTGCAAATGGTGTGACCCCTATTAGCGCTCAACCAACAGATCCAAAAATTATTGCTGCAGAGCAAAAAGTAGCTCAAAGCGCCATAGAGACAGCAAAAGCAGCAGCAGAAGCTCAAAAAATTGCAAACGAATCTCTCGTTGATTCCACACAAAAAGCCAATGAAGCTGCACAGCGTGTAGCAGAAGCTACGCAAGAATCTGTAGCAAAACAAAATAAAGCCGATGAACTTGCTATTGTTGCTCAGAATGCTTTGGCTGCAATTCCAGCATCAGCAGCTAACGATGATGGTGTAGTGAAATTGTATGCAGGTATGGCAGCAGATCCGCAACACTCTTTGGTTGGGACTTCTGTTACTGAAGAAAAAGAAGGAATTAAAGTTATTTACTCAGATAGTAGTGCGCCGGTTATTATCAGGCCAAATAAATTAACTTCAGCACAAACCGAGGTGCTAAAAGCGCAAGCTGCTGAACCAGATCATCGGGTTGCTGCAAGTGCTGCTGTTCCCTCTTCTTCTGCTCCAGTTTCTGGCTCTCCGGCAGCGACAAACGCAAACTCAGCGCTTGATGTAGAACTTGATAAAATGAAAGGTTTTAGTCAAGCGTTATCGCATCTACCTACCGCATAGCTTGGTGCAGGGCTACTATACCGCCTGTCCATTTTTCGTAAATACATGTGGAAAAACCATGGTTTAGTATCATTTCACGCAAAATGCTTGGTTTTGGAAACTGACGAATGCTTTCTACTAAATACTGATAAGCCTCTCTGTCTTTGGCAATTCGTTCTCCAACCCACGGGATAATTTTGAATGAATATAGATCATAAAATGGTTTCAGGACGCCCTCGGGCGGTGAAAACTCTAGGCAGCTTAATGTACCTCCTGGTTTTAAAACTCTAGCCATTTCATTCAGTGCTGCATCTTTATTGGTAACATTGCGAAGACCAAAAGCAATTGTGACCCTATCAAAGCTTGCATCAGCATAAGGAAGTTTTTCCGCATTCCCAATATGCCACCTAATGCCCAATACTCCCGCATTCACAGCCTTATCTTTTCCCTGGCACACCATATCATAGGTAAGATCACAAACGGTTACCTGAGGGGCTAAATAAGCTTTATCTTTAGCAATGCGAATAGCAATGTCTCCTGTGCCTCCGGCAACATCCAAAATTTTCATATTTGGCTTTAAAGCTAATTTTTCAATGAATGATTTCTTCCAACATCGATGTAATCCAAAGCTCATGACATCATTCATCACATCATACTGATTAGATACACGCGAAAATAAATCGCTAACTAATCCAGTTTTTAACTTTGATTTAACGCTTTTAAAGCCAAAATCAGTATAGTCAGTGTTGTGGTCGTGTTCCATATATACAGGCTCATAAAGCTAAGGCATAATGCTGTAGCTTAGCATAGGAAAAAAATATGGTAGAGATCCTTCTGTTTGCAGTGTTGTCAGTTTATTTAGCATACCGTTTGTGGGGCGTTCTTGGTACCCGCACTGGTAGCGAAAAACAGCGTCAATGGTCACGCCCAGAAACTATTGATGATAACGTCATTATTTTGCCTCAAAAAAGTACAGGACAACATGCTGAACCGGAAGTTGCTATTTCTGTTCCTGAGCCTTTTATCAGTCAGCTAAAAACTATTAAAAAATCTATTAAAGACTTTTCACTTGATCGTTTTCAAGCAGGATCAGTAAACGCTTTTCGCGCAGTTGTGCAAGCTTTTGCCAACGGAAACACTGAACGCTTAGAACAGCTGGTTGGTCCAAAGGTGTTAAAGGGGTTTCAAGCGGCAATTAAAACGCGGACAAAACAAAAAGAAACTATGAATATCGACATAAAAGACGTCGACGTTGAAATTGAAGACATTATTTTAGTAAAAACGATTGCTCAAATTTTAGTTCGCTTTACCAGTGATCAGGTTGTTACCACAACGAATAAGGCCGGTGAAATCATTGATAACACCAACCTTATTACAAATCGTATGATTGACCGTTGGACCTTTGAAAAAGATCTAAAAGAATCTGGTCCTATTTGGCTATTAGTAAAGACCGAAAGCTTGGCTTAAAGCACTTATTGCGAATACGTTTCATCGTCTAACTGCGGCAATATATCAAAACCAATAATATAGCGTGTATTTTCAAACCTATAAATTTGGTTAGTGCTTAGCTTCCCAAGTTGCACACAGCTAGGAACATTTTTTTTTGCTCGTAAATAATGTATTTCTATATCAACCCAAGCAACATTAGGATTTTCTTCATCAGCATCAATAGATTTCGCCTTAATCTCAAATAAGTGTCGCTCATCATTAAGCACTTTTCCAAGCTCAAGCAAAATTCTTTCGCTTTTTCCAGTATAGGTATCAACTATCGCAACAGAAACAAATCCGGGGAATTTTGCTGCATTAATTGGACATAAATATAATAAAAGTAAAATAATACGTTGCAAAATCTGATTGTCCACGTAATATAGGGAATTATTATTTTTAAGTTTGCCACATGGTAGTATCAACGGAAAGCCTGAAAGAACAATTAATTGCACTTCTTGGTGACAAGAAGGCAGAGCATGTAAGCGTAATTGATTTGCAAAAAAAATCTATTCTTGCTGATTATTTACTTATTGCTTCAGCTCAATCATCTCGACAGCTGTATGCTATCGCGGAACATATTGGCATTGAATTAAAGCGTCAGGGCATTATACCTATCGTTGATGGTACACCACCTACTGATTGGGTGGTTGTGGACGCTGGTGATATTATTGTACATCTATTCCGCCCAGAAGCGCGAGATTTTTATAATCTAGAAAAAATGTGGGGAAGCATTATGTCGGAACAAGCCGAAACGCCCACTTCTGCCGTACATTAATGAAGGTTCAAATTATTGCTGTGGGACTGTTAAAAAGCGGTCCTGAGAAAGCTTTGTTTGACCAATATACCAAACGTTTAAACTACAAATTAAAAGTCATTGAAATAGAAAGCCGACAAGACAAGCGAATACCTGCATCGGCTTATCTGAAATCATTATCCGAAAAAGATATTGTTATTATTTTAGATGAAGGCGGCGAAAATCTTTCAAGTAGGTCTTTTGCTCAAAAACTAGAAATCTACAGCCAAACAGGCAAACAGCTAAGTTTCATTATTGGTGGTGCCGACGGCATTCCAGAAGAAATTAAACTTCTGGCAAGCTTCAGCATATCATTTGGAAAATTAACCTGGCCACACCTATTGGTGCGCGCCCTTTTTGTAGAACAACTTTACCGTGCACAGCAAATTATGTGTAATCATCCCTATCATCGCGATTAAGCGATAATATCTGGCCTTAACATTCCGTGAATTTTAATAACTTGGTCACGAACTTCATTCTTTTGCTTCTTGATTTTGAAAAAATCAAAATTAAGAACACCAGAATTACTGCGTACTGCACCATCTAACTGATGATCGAGATCAGTTTGCTGCTTTCTAAGCTTTTGAAGCTGCATTTGCAGATTTCCTACTTCGCCAGAAACCATCATACTAAATCTCCATTTATAATTTACCTACTATAGTTGTAGGACGATTTTTGAAAATTTCAATAGAAAAATTAATAAAAAATAAACTTTTTTGTGAAATAATACGAGAAATGGTGCCCAGAGCCGGAATCGAACCAGCGACACAGGGATTTTCAATCCCTTGCTCTACCAACTGAGCTATCTGGGCAACATAAAGACGTTTATAACCCGAAATAAGAACCTTGTCCAGCTGGAAAATATGTACTTTGCCAAAGTGCCACTAATTAGCTAAATTACACTAAACATATTTCCCGGGTGCTAATGATAAAAATTATAAGATCTTTCAAATTTTTGATGGTAATGGTCGCTCTTGGTGTGCTCGCGGGAATTTCTCAACAACCACAGGTTTTAGAGTTCGCTCGTATTTTAAGCGATGTTTTTATGCGTTTACTAAAATTAGTTAGCTTGCCAATCATTAGTTTTTCTTTACTTGCAACCTTAACGGGTATGGGAAAATGGTCTGAAATAAAAAATCTTGGTCAACATGTCATTCGTTATACCGTAATAACAACTCTATTATCAGCAGTAACAGCTTGGGCCTTATATATTATTGTTGAACCTGAAGCTGCCATTCAAGTAACCACCATGCCAGACATGGCAGGCATAAAAGATGCATCGTACCTAAATGCCTTGCTTAATATTTTTCCAAGCAATATATTGCAACCTTTTTTGGAACACAACGTCATGGGCGTTATGTTCATTACAGTCTTTTTAAGCTTTGCTGTGGTGCAGCTGCCATCAGAAAAACGTGATTACTTGCATCAGCTTTTTGACAGTTTGTTTTCAGCTATCATGGTTATCATCAGGTGGATCACTGCTTTAATGCCATTTGCTGTATGGGCATTCATTGTGGAATTCACCCAAGAAGTACAAAAGGGGTTAAAAATAGGGGAACTTGCTTCGTATCTAGGCATCATTATTGCAGCAAATATTATTCAAGCCGGTGTCACTTTGCCATTAATGCTTAAAAAAAATGGCATTCCCCCACTGCAGGCATTCAAAACAATGCTCCCTGCCCTTTCTTTAGCCTTTTTTTCAAAATCATCGGCAGCGGCCATGCCGCTTGCTATGCAGTGCAGTCACCGTTGCGGGGTAAGCAACAAGGTTAGCCAATTTAGCTTTCCCTTGTGTACCAGTATAAACATGAACGCTTGCGCGGCATTTATATTGATTACGGTTTTGTTTGTTGCGGAAAACTACGGAGTCCACTTCACTTTCTTAGAACGTATTCTTTGGATTGCAATGGCAAGCGTTGCAGCTATAGGTAATGCTGGTGTTCCTATGGGGTGTTTTTTCCTAAGTTGCGCTCTTCTTACAGCTATGGGGGTCCCTATCACGATGATGGGGGTTATACTGCCCTTTTACGCTCTCCTTGATATGCTAGAAAGCGCAATCAATATTTGGTCTGATGCCTGCGTAACATTAATTGTAAATAAAAAAGCCGAGTAAAACCCCGGCTCTTTTTGTGTGTAATTCTGGCGAGAGTCAAAATCTTTTTTTTACTTACTTTTTTTAGCTGACTTGCTTTTATTTTTGCTAGATCCTTTGTCTTTGCTTTTGCTGGCTTTTCCACTAGCTTTATTGTTTGAAGCTGCAGTTGCTTTTTTAGCAGCCGCTAATGCGCTTTTTAGCGCGTTTTCTGCTTTTTTCAAAGCTGCTGCCATTGATTTTTCTGCTGTGGTTATTTTTTTCTCGGCCTCAAGTGCCTTTTTTTGCTTCGCAGATGCTGCAGCTTTTTTCATATTTGCATCTAATTTCTTTGCTTTCGCTATTGATTTTTTGATCAAGGCCACTGCTTTATTAGCAGCAGCTGATGCTTGTTTTGCCGCTGCTCCCTTTGCCTTATTCGCTTTATCTGCTGCCTGATTCGTAGTCTTTGTGTTTTTAACGAGTTCGGCAGTTTGCTTTTTGCTAGCAGCCACTACCTTATTCGCTGCATCTTCAGCTTTCTTCTTTGCTGCTGCGTCTGCTGCAGCCTTTTTCTGTGCAGCGTCATCTTCTTCCGGAGGCGTGGCAGCGCTGTCATCATCTGAGGAAGCGCTACCATCTTGTGCTGCATCATCTTCGGGAGGGACGCTAGCGCTATCATCTGAGCTTCCATCATCTGGAGAAGCATTGTCATCTGGTGTTGCATCTGCTGCATCTGTTGCATCGGTTTCTGGTGTTGCATCTGTTGCATCGGTTGTTGCATCATCTGAGGAGCCATCTTCATCTCCCGCGTAAAGAGATCCGCTATAGATCAAAGCCCCAAGTAAAAAATAATAAATGACTTTCATACCAACCAACTTTCTTTGTATTTTTAAAATAATATTTAACCAAACCTATTTGTAATATTAGCAACTTCATCGGTAGATTTTTTTTGCTAGCTTTGAATCTCTATTGCTGATTTAACTTTATACTGCATCAGCTTCATCAGCCTCTGGTTCATTTGAATCATCGTCATGCGTATCTGTTCCATTTTTTTCAGTATCTGAAACCTCAGCATCAACCTCTGGTTCTTCTGAACCATCGTCAGGCGTATCTGTTTCATTTTTTTTAGCATCTGAAACCTCAGCATCAGCCTCATCACCATCCTCCACAACAGTTTCTTCTGGCGGATACAAATCCGTTGCGCGCAATACTGCCGCACAGCACAAAAAGCAAAATACTGAAAAATGAACCACTATATAATTAACTTAATTAATACAAACAAATTAATTATATAACGGTAAATATTAAAAAAGTGTTTATTTGAAGTAAAAACTATGCTTCATCATCTTCTTCTTCGCCATCAGCATCTTCTTCTTCTTCTTCTTCGTCTTCGTCTTCTTCATTTGTTGCACTTGTACCTTCTGTTTCTTTTGCATCTCCCTCTGCTGCTGGTGGTGCTGCAGCAGCGCTCATAGGTGCAAACATTGTTGCAAAAAGTATTATTGCTAAAATAGATAAGCGAATTAGTGTCATGTATTGTATTCCCAATAAAATGTTTCTTTATAAAAAGCTTAAATAGTAAAAAAAAAAATTACAAGAACTTGAAGAAAATATCACTTACAGTTGCCCCTAGGTCCTCAAAGAAACATCAAAATTGTATTTTTATTACCAAAAAAACACATGGATATGTTGCGTTTGAATAATATTTTTCAAAAAAACTTACGAATCTGTGAAAAACCCACTTGTAGAATTGGCAAGAAACGGTACAATAAAAGAAGGTAAAAATAAAGTTGATTAGTTATGCCAAAAACAAACTTAATCCATGATGAATTAGAATTGCGCCCTCGCATTAGCGTTATTGGTGTCGGCGGAGCGGGTGGAAACGCCGTTAACAATATGATACGCGCAAAACTTGAAGGCGTTGAATTTTTAATCGCAAATACTGATGCTCAGGCTCTCACTCAGTCGCTTGTTCCCAAAGAACGACGCATTCAACTTGGATTAACTGTTACTCAAGGTCTTGGCGCAGGTTCAAAGCCAGACGTTGGCCGCGCATCAGCAGAAGAATCAATTGAAGAAATTCTAGATCTTATTAAAGGTAGTAATATGTTATTTATTACTGCTGGTATGGGTGGTGGAACTGGTAGTGGTGCCGCTCCTGTTATTGCGCGTGCTGCTCGTGAAATGGGCGTGCTTACAGTTGGTGTTGTTACAAGACCGTTTAATTTTGAAGGATCTCACCGTTCACGCACAGCTGAAGGCGCTATTGATGAACTTCAGCAATACGTAGACACACTAATCATTATTCCAAACCAAAACCTGTTTCGTCTTGCTAATGAACGCACAACTTTTGCTGATGCATTCAAAATGGCTGACGATGTTCTTTATTCAGGCGTACGTGGCGTAACAGACCTAATGATTATGCCTGGTCTTATCAACCTAGACTTCGCAGATATTCGCGCTGTAATGGCTGAAATGGGCAAAGCAATGATGGGTACCGGTGAAGCAGAAGGCGAACGTCGCGCATTAGATGCTGCTGAAGCAGCAATTTCCAACCCACTTCTAGATGATGTTTCTATGAAAGGCGCGCGTGGCGTTCTTATTAACATTACTGGTGGCTACGACATGACATTGTATGAAGTAGACGAAGCTGCAAACCGCATTCGTGAAGATGTTGACTCAGAAGCGAATATTATCTTTGGTTCAACTTTCGATGAGCGTTTGAATGGCAGAATGCGCGTATCTGTTGTGGCAACAGGTATTGGCGAATTGGTACCATCTTCTATGCACTCAAATCAACAAGCGCGCCCTACTGTGACTGCGCCAACAAATGATGCTTTTTCTGTGACAAGACCAGTAACCAACGGCAATGTGTTTTCAGCTTTTTCTGGGTTTAACCAAAACGCTACTCAAAGCCCAACACCAACGTATGCAGAATCTGCTCATGAGTTAGCACACGATCAAGATCACTACCAGCAAACTGAAACCAGCCTTGAAAATTTTGAGGAAGCTTCCGAAATGCCTAGTGCAACTTCAGAAGAGTATGTTCCAGAAGAAATTACTTCAAAGGGTTTTGCAGACCACATGCAACCAATTGAGCATCAGTCTACAGAGAAAAAAAGAAGCCCTAGTCTTTTTGAACGTTTTACTGGCGTTACCCGTAAAACTTCACAACAGGGGCCAATGATTGAAACAAATTTTGCTCAACAAACGTCTCAGAAAAAGGATGATCTTATCGACATTCCTGCTTTCTTGCGACGTGGTGGCTAAGTTGCTAATATATTAAATCTCTGCTGACCTGCCTTCGGGCAGGTTTTTTTATGTCTACTAAAATAATTAACTAATCCAATCTGTTACGTGTTTACAATATTTAGAAAACCCTCGTAGACTTTATATAGATCAGATTTGATCCCTTCTACTAAACCCCTATTGTCTGGAGAGTAATATGAGTAAATTTTTTACTAAAACAAGTGCTTTTGTGTTTGTGTGTTCATCACTATTGTTTGCTGCTGATAATGCAGCTGTGAGTGTAGCCATTACGTCTGAAGAGACTAAACCTGCGGCAAACCTAAGTAGTGTTATTGTCGATATAATACATGCTGAACCTGCTGTGCTTACCTTTCAAAAATGCGTTTTAAATTTTTCTGATCCTGCGCAAACAGCTCGTTCTTCTGCTAAAATTGCAACTTATTTAATGGTTGAAAAAACTACTGAAACTTTAGATCTTGCAGACATAGCCTACCTTACCTGTGAAGGAATTGCAGCTGCATCTAGAAAAAACCCAGCAGCTTTTGGAAAATTGGCTCCATATTTTGCCGATGAAAATGCTGTTTACCTAAATATTGGGTACGTTATAGGAAGTATAGCAGTTGCTAGTCATGACTTAAGTATTTTGGGAACCTTGCCGTCGTGCACAACGTTTGTACAACAAACTATCGCTACAGATCTTCCTAAGCTTCTCACTAGATTAGGAGCATCTGCCGAAGATCAAGCAGACATTACATTACTAGCAACAGTGTTTACTCCAATGTTTGCACAACTTCTGAACAAAACTTACACCGGAACAATGAATGCAGCAGCAGCCTTTGGTGAAATTGTTGAAGACCGTGTGCCAGCTGGTTGTGGTTGCTTTGGCTTTGGTTCAAAAAAAGCTAAAAAATAATAAGAAAAATAAATGACAACATATTGCGTCATTGGTTGTATGACTGGCACATCGTGTGATGGGCTAGATCTGGCATATATAGAAACCAATGGCGCAGATATACTAGCTTTTGGCCCGTCAGAAACTATTCCGTTTCCTTCTGAATACAGCAATCTTTTGCGTGAGCGAATAAACCTTAGAGCGCCTGTTCATTTTATGGATAGTGAGCTATCTAAAACCATTGCTGATTTTCACGCAAAACACATAGAAGAATTCATGATTAATAATCAACTAACTGTTGATGCTATTGGTTTTCATGGGCAAGCAGTTTGGCATGATCCGGCTAACCAATTAACGGTTCAGCTAGGCGATTGTCAGCACCTTGCAAACTCAACCGGTATAAAGGTTATAGGACAAGTTCGTCAAAACGATATTAAAAATGGCGGCCAAGGTGCACCGCTTGTGCCGATATATCATTTGGCATTAGCGTCTAAGCTAGAAAAGCCAACGGCATTTTTAAACATTGGTGGTGTTTCAAACATAACATTTATTAATGCTGATGAAACTCTTATCGCTGGCGATACTGGCCCTGGAAATGCATTGATTGATGATTGGGTTATAAAGCATACAGGAACGCCTCAAGATACGGATGGTCAATATGCAGCGCAAGGCATTGTTAATAATGGCCTTCTAAACAAATGGTTGCAGCATCCATTTTTCGACCTGCCCTACCCTAAATCCTTAGATCGCATGGAATTTCATCAGGTACTAAACGACTGCGGCGCATTATCGCTTGAAGACGGCGCAGCAACACTAACTCAATTCACTGTCGGTGCTATTATGAAAGGCATCAGCTTACTCCCAGAACAACCAAATCAATTGATTGTATGTGGTGGAGGTTGCCATAACCCGGTGCTAATGAGCTTGTTACAAAAAAAGTTTGCAAATGTGAAAAAAGCATCTGAAATCGGTTTGAACCCAGATGCTATTGAAGCTCAATTAATGGGGTATCTTGCAGCACGATTTTTTGAAAATCTGCCCTCAAGTTTTGAAACCACTACAGGTGTAGAGCAACCCACAATTGCCGGAGAGTTATTTCTTCCTGAATGTATCTAAAGTTACAACGTTTGAGCCATCTTTAGGAATCTCAGCGATTTTATCTTTAGGCGCTTTGTCACCCTTAATTGTTTTGCCAACAACTTCTTCAGGGGCATCTTCAAAAATTGGACTAAATTGCAGGCCAAATTTAACCGAAGGATCAACAAAGCTTAAAAGTGCAGCGTAAGGCACATAAAGCTTTTCATGGTTATCATCAAAGCATAACGTAACAGAAAAGCCATTTTCATCTGCTGCTAAGTCCCAAAATTCATACTGCAACACAATGGTAACTTCATCACCGTATTGATCACGTAAATAGTCAGGAACCTCAACACCTGGGTGATCAGTCGCAAAAGTTATATAGTAATGATGATCGCCAGGTAAGCCGTGCTTAACCGTGTAAGACATGGTTTTATAAACAACTTCTCGCAAAGCTATTTGTACCATTGCTTCGTAATCTAATGGGTCTTGTGCCACGGTCGTATTCTCCTTAAGTCCACTACTAAATAGTGGGGGATATTCTGTTGCAAGGCTACCCCCCAAGCCCCTAAGAGGCTACCGCTTCAACAAACAGAGTTTGTTTAGGCAGCAGCTGCAGCAGCAACACGAATGTTGTTGTTTGCCACAGTAGCCAATCCTGCAACCATTCCCTTACGGTTTTGGTTAGCAAGCTTAACTGCTGTCTCTCTACGAGTGCGATTCAATCTGCCACTTGTAATGTTTAGTCCGATAACGACGGTACCATGCCGAGCGAAAGACCTATCTTTACCACGCGTGTCGATCCTATGTCGCCCCCATAAAAATGGTGGAGGCGCCGGGTACCGCCCCCGGGTCCACTACGCCTATTCCATAAACCGTTTATCGCTATAGATGCAAGCATCAGTTTAAATATAGTAGCTTCTGTAAATATTTCAAGGATTTGATTGAATTACTTCGTAAGGTGCTGATGTGCAATGACAGAACTTAACAATATGTTTCCGTAATAATGGGGATATTCCTTGCCACCTGGGCGGTTTGCTTCTATTTTTAATATTTCTGGATTCAAGCTATAACCGTCAATTTCTAACAGATAGCATTCATCAGCGTTAAAGAATTTTTGCCAAATGCGATTCCATTGACTTTGAAGACTTAAATGAATAAAGCCATCTTGTTGATCAAGCTCAGAACCTAAGAAAACTCTTTCACTTTGAAAATTTTGCCATTGAGCAGGCGTTAGAATTTTGAAAAATCTATTTTCCATATATGCATCATTTTTATGGTTAACCTGGCATGCCGCCAATAAAGGGAAGACTATAAGCCAAAAAAATCTTTTCATGCGGTAAGTATAAAATTCTAAGCGTTGCGAATCAATGATAATTGCATAATATGCAGCCTTACACTTTCAACCATTTCTCTTTTATAAAACGTATTGATTCTTTTTTTTATACGATTTTCTAAAATACTGGCAGCAGGTGCTTCTGGACCTAACCATAACCGAGACATTGCCGAATATAAATCGCAGAATATTTCATCTCTTAGTTTAATGCTTTCCACTTGCAGCTCACGATAATTATCTATTCCTGTACTTTTTAGCTCAACCATAATTGTAAGGTGTCCGGCTAAATCACCCTTTTTTATAACCGGCACCACCATAACTGGGATCATTAAATAAGGTAAGCGAGAAATATATCTACGTTGGATTTTTTCTAAATAACTACTACCAGATGACTTTTTCTTGCTATCGCTTATTTTTGCTTCGGCATTTAACATGCCAAAACAGGCACTCAAAGAAACTAATACGCCGGTAAGGTAACGATTTAAAGTATTCATACAAAATTGGTTTTTTACAGTTCTTTGTGTTACCTTCTATTTTATATGGTAAATGATTAACAAATTATGTCTGTAGCTGATTTAAGCCTACGATCTTTAGAAATTTTTCGCGAACTTGTTGATACATATGTAGAAACGGGTGAACCTGTTGGTTCTAGAACTTTATCACGTCGCATAAAGACCTCATTATCTCCTGCTACCATTCGCAATGTAATGGCAGATTTAGAAGAAGCCGGTCTATTATACGCTCCGCACACATCAGCAGGACGCCTTCCCACCGCCGAAGGCTTAAAGCTTTTTGTGCACGGTGTTTTAGAAGTTGGCGATATATCAGAATCAGATCGCTTGAGAATTGAAGACCATTGCAAAACAGCTGGTAAAAGTGTTGAAGATATTTTGCAACAAGCAACGGGCATGCTTTCGGGGCTGTCAAAATGCGCAGGTCTTGTCATGGCGCCAAAATCTCAGGCAGCCCTTCGACATATTGAATTTGTACATTTAGGTAATCAACGTTCATTAGTTGTGTTGATAAGCCAAGATGGAATGGTTGAAAACCGCCTAATCGAACTGCCTGACGGTATTACCCCATCTATGTTAAATCAGGCATCTAATTACATTAATGCTCATTTCTACGGAGCAACCTTACAAGAAATTTTTCAACGCATTCATTCCCAAATGAATCAGAATAAGAATGAACTAGACCAACTTACGCAGCGCGTAATTGAAGCAGGAATTGGTGTATGGAGCGGCGATAAAGATAATGGCTCTCTTATCATCAAAGGCCAAAACAACTTATTGCAAAACGTTCAAGAAATGAACGACCTGGAAAAAATTCGTGGACTTTTTGATGTAATGGATACCCAAGAAAGTTTGCATAAGCTGCTAAATGCATCAATTGATGCGGAAGGCGTGCAAATTTTTATAGGCGCTGAGAATAATTTGTTTTCTCTGTCAGGCTGCTCCATGGTAGTATCGCCCTATACAAATGCTCAACGCCAAGTCGTTGGTGCCATTGGTGTGGTTGGACCAGCCAGAATGAATTACGGAAAAATCATTCCCCTGGTAGACTACACAGCAAAATTAGTTAGTCGATTATTAAGTTAAGGTGAAATATGGATACACAGGACGTGCAAACCCAAGAAGAAATGACTGAACCAGTAACTACAGAAACTGAAGTGCTGACCGAGAACGAAAGCGCAATTCTGGAATTAAAAGACCAGCTGCTTCGTGCATTAGCTGAAAATGAGAATACACGCAAACGTGGTCAAAAAGATAAGGAAGATGCCCTGAAATTTGGCGTTTCCAACATGGCGCGTGATATGATTGGCGTAGCTGATAATCTTCGTCGTGCTTTGGAAAACAAATCTGAAAATCCAGCGGACCTAGCTGAAGCTTTATTTTCAGGGGTTGATCTTATTTTAAAAGACTTAGAAGGCATTCTTGGTCGACATGGCGTTCAACGTATTGATGCTACTGGTCAACAATTTGATCCTCATTTTCACCAAGCTGTGTTTGAACTTGAAACAGATGAGCATACTCCAGGTACAGTTGTGCAAGTCATGCAAGATGGTTACAAAATTCATGACCGCCTTCTAAGACCCGCTATGGTATCGGTTGCAAAGGCTAAACAACAAGGCGTAGCATAATTTTTCATGGCTGAAGGCAGTTTACAAGCACCAATTCGTCACATTATTGATTGGGAAAGTGATGCCTTCTACGACGAATCAGCGCTCGACAAAGAATTACGTCGTGTTTTTGATATTTGCCATGGGTGCCGCCGGTGCTTTAACTTATGCGATAGCTTCCCCACCCTTTTTGACCTAATAGATGCAACGCCTTTGGGTGAGTGCGATGAAGTCAAAAGCGAAGACTTTGCGCAAGTGGCTGATGCATGCACCCTTTGTGATTTGTGCTTTGTGAACAAATGCCCCTATGTTCCCCCGCACCAGTTTGACGTTGATTTTCCACACCTGATGTTGCGCTACCGTGCAACCCAAGCTAAAACTCAGGGCATTAGTTTTGTTGATAAACAAATCAGTAAAACTGACCAAGTAGGTCCAATTTCCGTAAAAATGGCGCCAGTCGTTAACTGGGCAACTGCAACTTCAAACAAGCCCGTACGCAAAGCTTTAGAGGTGGTCACTGGTATTGATGCAAAAGCAAATTTACCGACTTATGCCAATAAAACTTTATGCCAACAGGTTGAGCAAACCCCCTGCCCTGTTAATGTTTACGGCCCTGCTTACGGCCAAAAAGCTGTTTTGTTTGCCACGTGTTTCGGGAACTATAATAATCCAGCCATTGGCCTTGCGGCCCGAAAAGTATTGGCACACCAAGGTGTTGATGTTGAGGTTGTCTACCCAGGCTGTTGCGGCATGCCTTTATTAGAAAAGGGTGATTTACAAGCGGTTGCTGATCAAGCTGTAAAAATAAGCAATGCCCTTGCCCCTTATATTGAAAAAAATATTCCAATCATTTCAATTATTCCATCGTGCAGTTTAATGCTGAAATCAGAATGGCCCTTGCTACTGCCTAAAAATGAGCAGGTGCAACGTTTAAGTAAGCAAGTTATGGATATTAGCGAATTCGTTATTCATTTGCACAAAAAGCATACTTTAACTCAAGGCTTGGAATCTCTAGAAAACAAAGCGGTAACGCTGCACCTTGCTTGCCATAGTCGTGCTCAAAACATTGGTGCAAAAGCCGCAGAAATGTTACGTCTTATTCCAAATTTGACTGTTCAAATTATTGAGAGGTGTTCAGGTCATGGCGGGACATGGGGAATGATGAAAGCCCATTTCGAAATAGCACTGAAGGTTGGAAAACCAGCAGCTAAGCAGGCATTAACTTACGACAACCCACTAGTACTTTCCGAATGTCCTTTGGCAGCCAAACATATTTTGCAGGGCATGAATTTGCAAACAAATGCAAGTCAAAGTGCCTATTCTACTATGCACCCAATTGAATTACTGGCTAAAAGTTACGATTTTTAGATTTGAAATATATATATTGTAATATTATTTATTAGCTGCTATATGAGTAATATTACTTCAAATTAGATTTATTATGAATTTTAAAAACTACCTTTTTCTAGTTTTTTGCTTTTTTAAATTAGAATGTGCCGCAACTTCTTCTGATGAAGCTCCAATGACTCTTCAAGAATTAGAGTATACCAAGGTCTTTTTATTTAAAAAACTCCCTCCCGCTGCACAACAAGAAGTCGATGATATTTGCTCTGAATGTGTGCGTGTTTTCGAAGGAATCAAAAATAGTGTTGCACTGCAAGATTTACATGATTCACTAGGGTGGCTTGGGATAAGGTTATCTAACATAATGGAGAATGACCCCACTTTCAACGATCTAATTGCTCGTTTTAAAAAACCAGTTAGAAATGGAAATGATTTATTTGAATTATTAAAGGCTACTTTAATTAAATCAAATCCTAATGCATCTGGAATTAGGATTGGACACCCGAATAGCACTGGAGATGTGGATTTAACACTTAGCTATGCAAGAGATACTATTAACGAAATCATCCCTGACTATGTATATAGGTTTTTAAAAAGCAATGAAGGAGATTGGGATTTGGAAATGACGCTTGATATACAGATTAACTTTGCTAGAAATAAATTAGCAAGCGCCCAAAAATCCAAGAAAAAAGCAAGAATGGGTAAAGTAGAAATGGCAGTGAAAGGCCCGGTTGCAAGTGACGTAGTGTGCGAAAGCTTAGCTTTCTCAGCTAGTGTTTCCGCTTCAAGCGAAAGCTTGGTGTGCGAACGACCAGTGTGTTCAAGTGCTTCTATTGTGGGTGGGGGAGAAGAAAAGACAGTCGCAGAAGAAACTGACAACGCCTATTCTTTATCTGCCCTAAAATCTATAGAAGGTGCAGAAACCCCAGAAACTATGATCTCTGATTCTGAAGAAATGACTGTTACCATCACCTTATCGCCTTATCACGAACAGCTTCGTGCTCTGCAAAAAACATCATTTTTCTCGAACTGGCTTAATAAAAGTGATGTCGCATCAATTAGTGCAATATTTAATACAGCTGGTGAATTAGTAGCATCTAGGGACGTTGCTGGTCTTCTTGAAAGATTAGTAAAAAAGCAGAAAGATCAAGGAATGAAAGCCCAGTACAGACAAAAAGGTAGTCATGCCCTTGCGGTATTGACGTCCTCTTCCGGTGAAAAAATTATATTTCCTTTTGCAAATCATTCAGGATCTGATTTAGATAGAAATTCTCGTGATCTTGTAAAATCTGGATTTGAAAAACTATTTTGCCTTTCTCGGTCTTAGTCTTGAATATTTTGTCAATTTTAAGTACCTTAACACAGTGCGTCCTTAGCTCAGCTGGATAGAGCGGCGGCCTTCTAAGCCGTAGGTCAGAGGTTCGAATCCTCTAGGACGCGCCAATTCTATGGTATCACCTTTGACAAGAGGCCTCATGAAGACCCTGGTTGTAATCCCAGCCCGCTTAGAATCCACCCGCTTACCACAAAAAGCTTTGGCAGACATTTGCGGCAAACCGATGATTGAATGGGTTTTAAACCAAGCAAAACAAAGCGCTGTTGGTGACGTTGTTGTGGCAACCTGCGGACCTGAAATAGCTAACGTTGTTGAAAAAGCCGGTGGTCGTGCGATTATAACCGACCCTGCCCTGCCTTCTGGTACTGATAGAGTATGGGCAGCGTACGTTGCCATGGGTAAACCCGCTGTTGATGTAATTATTGGCCTGCAAGGTGATTTGCCACTATTAAACCCAAATTTGCTTCGAGAACTTTTAAAGCCTATCCAAAATTTGGATGTTGATATGGTAACTCTTGGGACTCCCATTACAGACTCTGAAGAAATCACAAATCCAAATGTGGTTAAAATTGTCATGGACCAACCCAAAAATAACATTGCCAGAGCAATCTATTTTTCACGTGCTGCAGTCCCTGTTAATGCTTTGGTTTACTACCACCACATTGGTATTTACGCATATCGCCCTAAAGTACTAGAGGCTTACGTTAATTACCCCCCATGTTATTTAGAACAAACTGAACGCTTAGAACAGCTACGCTTTTTACAACACGGCTTTCGCGTTGATGTGGCTGTGGTTGATTCAACACCTGTGTCTGTTGATACATTATCAGACCTACACCGAGTTCGTGCAGCTGCGCCCAACCATCAATAAGGATTTATCTCATGAAAAATACAATTGTTTTAGTGTTTACCCTGGCCTTAATTGGATTTGGTATATTTCTTGGGGTTGGCATTCGCACCAAGTCAAACATTATAGAAAAGCCAATCACCCTTTCTATGACGGAAAAACAATCATAGAAATGATTGCCCTAAATCCCTCTCAATTAAAACGCTTGTTTAACACCATTAAACCAATATCATTGTGGTTTTTTTTAATTTCAGCGCCCATTGCCTTGTTTTATGCCCTATACATTTCACCACCAGATTATCTGCATGGTGACTTGGTCCGTATTTTGTACATCCATGTTCCAGCAGCTTGGCTTGCGGTTGGAATATATACAGTTATGGGGCTCTGTAGTTTTGCAAGCTTAGTACTTCGATCATCCTTTTACAGTTTATGCGCCCAAAGCCTAGCATTGCCAGGATGCGTTTTGACAGTTATCTGCATGCTAACTGGCGCCATATGGGGTAAACCTGCTTGGGGCACGTGGTGGGTCTGGGATGCTAGGTTAACATCGGTTGTTGTGCTGTTTTTTCTTTATGTAGGCTATATCAACTTTTGCGATGGTGCTTTGAACAAGGCCGCAAGTGTTTTGAATGTTGTGGGGCTTATTAATGTTCCTATTATCAAATGGTCTGTTGATTGGTGGTTTACCCTGCACCAACCATCCTCCTTCTTTTTAACGAAGAAACCAGCCATTGCTACTGAAATGCTTGTGCCATTACTGCTAATGACCGTTGTGTTTGCTAGTTGGGCCGCAGCGGTATTTACAAGACGGTTTTTTACAAACATGGAAGAATTCCAACGGAGGCATAGTGGAATTTTGTAATCCTTTTGTCGCACTTGCTTATGGGCTAACTTTTACCTTATTAGTGGGCATTCTCTATAGCTTGGGGTATCAGGCACATTGGTGCAAACTTTCCTAGTTGGTATTGTACGTATAATTCAGGTTTTTAGTCTTCCTGCAGAACTCCTTGTAAATCTAGGTTTTTAGAGGTTAGTAATCTTATTTAAGCAGTCTATTTCATTTCAGCTAAATTTTCCAAACTTATCAAAACCTATCAATTTTTCTAATGTTTTCATCTTGCTTTGGCAAATTATACGTACATATATGACGTACAAATCATATTGTACGTACTACAAGCTGAGAATTATGTGTATTGTACGTATGAAATAGGTTGTGTAACATAGGGGGTAATTATACGCATAATACAAACATGATTTTCTAACTGTTGATTTTGGTTGTTAGATGTAAAAGGTAATTTGATGAATCAAAACAAAAACTCGCTTACAGAATTTGAAAAAAGTCTTATCAGGCAAGATATGGCCGATCATACGATTCAAGGTTACCTTTATGATCTGCATACATTTAAAGTTTGGGTGAAAGATTTTTACCAAACAGAAATTGATTTATCTCAGGTTACATCAAGCGATATACGAGCTTATAGAGACTATCTCATTAAAATCAAACGCTATAAAGTTGCCTCAACTAACCGTAGCATCCAAGCTATTAAACGATTTTATGCATGGCTTTCGCTATCAACAAATAGCAAGGAAGAACACGCGGCTAAAAATATCCGATTTATGCGTAGAAATAAACAAACAAAGCCAACTGTTTTAACAAATAAAGAAGTAAATGACCTCTTGCGTGTAGCAGGGAAGTCGCCTCATGGTCTTGCAAAGCGTAATTACGCTCTTGTTCAATTGTTTTTGCAATCAGGAATACGTGTTGGGGAAGTTGTTCAATTACAAATACGTGATTTGTTGATTCAAGAGAGATCTGGCCATCTAAAAGTTGTTGATGGTAAAGGTCATAAATCCCGTGTTATACCCTTAAATGCAGCTGTTCGTCGCGCGTTAAATAGTTATTTGAATACACGAGATAACCTTAAGCCAGAAGATCATTTGATTTTTAGTAAACGCGGGAGCCCTCAAACAATCCGTGGACTTCAGAAAATAATACAAGCACTCGTACAACGTGCCAATATAACGCGTATTGCTGCTTCTGCACACACGCTGAGGCATACATTTGCTATGAATTATTTAAAAGCTAACCCTTCTGCTCTAGTTGCACTTTCTACCCTTTTAGGGCATGACTCTCTTGATACAACCGCCATCTATACTCAATCTTCTATGGAGGATTTAAGTGATTCTATAGAGCGTAGTGACCTTAACTTTATGGAGGAAGAATGAAGGTTGCTGTCATAACGGAAGACCAGCTTGCTAAAGATTGGACTCTGTCAGAAAAAGACATACAATTTGTGCTATCAAGTGCGCGTACGGAAATTCATCAGATCCGTTGCGCAATTTATTTTTGTATTTTACGCAAGACAGGACGCTTTGCGACTGAGCGCTTCGAACTTAGTTTAAAAGCTATAAATTATTTAGCAGATCAATTGATGCAAGAGTCCTTACTTCAAATTCCAAACCTTGACTATTCAAAGGCTGATTATGTGCGCTTTGTAAAAATTCAAGAATACTTAAATTATAAGGATTTTGGAGACGTTGAAAAACAAAATTTAAATGACTGGTGCTTACAGCAAACACAATATTACCCACTAAATAATCAAGAACTTGTGGTCAAAGCAAAAGAGTATTTGCTTTCTAAAAGGATTCTGCTCCCATCCCCATCTAGTCTTGGGCGATTTATTGCAAAAGCCGTAAAAAATTCTCATTTTGGTTTGTTTGAGCAAATTGTCAATTGTTATCCCAATCATGAGCTCTCTCAACTAGACAATTTACTCACAAGTTCAGATAATTCTGTGTACACAGAATTAATGGCCTTTAAGAGACCTCCGCCAGAACCTAGTGCAACAGTCATCAATAAATTTCTTTCTTATTTTGAAATCTTAGAGAAGCTTAAAATACCTGAATGTGATTTATCTAAGATAAGTCCTAAAGTGATTGAAACGATATCTCAACAAGCTAAAAATCAATCTTCATGGGGTATAAGGCGCATTAAGCCGGATCAAAAGCGGTATGCAATTTTGATTTGTTTTTTAGCTGAAAGCACAAAAACAATCCTTGACACAATTATTGATATGCATAGCCTTTTACTTGGCGATATAGAAAGAAAATCAAAAAACGAATTTAAGCTTCAAAGAATTACAATGATTGGAAATGCCAAAACCAGTCGAGAAAAAACCCTTGAATTTACAAAAAAAGCTCTTTCTTGTGAGTCACCCGAAACTATGACGCTGGCTGATTTTTTAGTTACATTTAATCGCGATGAATTACATAATGCCGTTAAAACAGCTGAAGAATACGAAGAATTTGAAGAGCGAGGCATTGTAAGAAATATGACGAAGCGATTTTCTTATATGCGTAAATATTCTAAGAAGATGTTGAAGTTAAATTTTGAAGCAGCTACTGGTAATAAGCCCTTAATGGAAGCCATTAATATTCTACGGAACCATCATGAAAATGGTGAGAAAAATTTTCCAACAGACCCCCCTATTAGTTTTTTGCCAAAGGCATGGCGTGATAATTTGTATGATGACCAGGGCAAATTTCAAATTAAGTACTTCGAAATGGGCGTTTATTACGCCATGCGGCAAAATTTGAATAAGGGGGACCTATATCTCACGGATAGTCGTCACCATCGCTACTTTTGGGATAACATTTACAATCCTGTAGATTGGCAAGACCAAAGAGAAGAATCTTATAGTGATCTGGATCTGCCGACAGAGTTTGATCAAGTGCAGGTTAAGCTCACAAAAGAATTAGAAGAAAATGTTAAGAGGGTCCACGATAATTTAGAAAAGGATGGCTTTGCAACAATTATTGAAGGCAAACTAAAGCTTTGCAGAGAAGATGCTTTGGAAATACCGCCTGAGGTCAAACATCTTAGACGCCAAATTGAATCTGCAATGCCCACCATAAGAATAGAAAAATTACTAGCAGAGGTTGATAAAATTACTAATTTCTCGGCGGCTTTTTTACCTAATCAGAAAGAGAGACCTCTTCCAAAAAAACCACTCTATGCCGCTATCACAGCCCAAGCTACTAATATTGGTATTTACGCTATGGGTCAAAGCAACCAAGGCATTACTGCTGAAACTATTAATGGGTTTTCAGAGCGCTATATTACAGAAGAAAACATCCAAAACGGTAATGCCATCTTAATCAAGCACACCCAAGCATATCCACTTACTCAAGTATATGGTGGGGGTAATTATTCCAGCTCTGATGGGCAACGTTTTGGTATTCAAAGTAGTACGCCCTTATCAGCATACTATCCAAGATACTACGGATTTTATGACAAAGCTATTTCCATTTATACCCATGTTTCTGACCAATATAGCGTCTTTCATACCAGTGTTATTTCGTGTGCAGTACGAGAAGCTACATATGTTTTGGATGGATTACTATTAAATAAAACAGTTTTAAATCCAGAGTTTCATTGCACCGATAGTCATGGCTATACAGATCATCTATTTGCTTTATGCTACTTGTTAGGTTATAGCTTCCAACCTCGACTGAGTGGATTGCCACATCATGTTCTTTATAAGATGGATAAAAATAATCAATATGGAAAGATTGACTGCCTTTTTAATGGCAGTGCTAATCTTGAAATCGCAAAAGAGCAATGGGATATTATCGTACGTGTAGCCGCTTCACTTCGAAATAGCATAGCTCCAGCCCATGTTATTATCCAACGATTAGCTGGTAGAGGTGATAAAGTTGCTAAAGCCTTACAGGCACTTGGTCGTGTGGTTAAAACCATCTATATTTTGCGCTATATTTCTGATCCTGGGTTAAGGCGCAAAGTGCACTTGCAATTGAATAGAGGAGAATCAAGACATTCTCTTGCTAAGACTATATTTTTTGACAATCGGGGCGTTTTTAAAACAAGTGATTATGAAGAAATTATGAACAAAGCAAGTTGTTTGAGTTTTGTATCAAACGCTGTTTTGGTCTGGAAAACCCATCAAACTCAACAAATTTTAGACCGACTGCGACGAGAAGGATATAAAGTTGATGATGCATTATTGGCCAAAATATCACTGTTATCATCTAAGAACATAATTTTTCATGGCACCTATAATTTTGAAGAAATCAGCTAATTTGAAGGAAAAAAATATGAAGACACCTGTAATAAATCAAGAATACAATTTGTTTTTATCGAATCTAAAAAAACGTGTTTCTCTATCACGTCATAAGGCCGTTCTTAGCGTAAACAAAGAACTAATCCTACTTTACCATCATATTGGTACTGTCATTTTGAATTCTCAAACGAACCATGGCTGGGGCGCCAAAATCATTGATCAGCTTTCGCGAGATTTACGATCAGAATTTCCTGAGATGAAGGGATTTAGCCCTCAGAACTTAAAATATATGAGACGATTTGCCGAGGAATACAGCTTTGATGAAATTGGTCAACAGGCTATTGACCAATTGCCTTGGGGACATATCATAACCTTGATATATGACATTGCAAATAAAACGGAAAGAACATTTTATATTAATGGTACTATTCAAAATGGTTGGTCGAGGAATATATTATCAATGCAGATTGAAACAGATTTGTTCAAAAGACAGGGCAAATCAATTACAAACTTTCAAAGTCAATTATCGTCCCCTCATTCTGATTTGGCACAGGCAACCTTGAAAAACCCCTATCTATTTGATTTTTTAAGCTTAGGAGATGATGCTCATGAGAGAGAAGTCGAAAAAGGGCTTGTTAGCCATATTGAAAAATTCCTTCTTGAACTTGGGGAAGGCTTTGCTTTTCTAGGGCGCCAGTACCATCTACAGGTTGAAGATCAGGATTTCTATATTGATTTGTTATTTTACCATATTAAATTACGCTCTTTTGTTGTTATTGAGCTAAAATCTGGCAAATTTAAGCCTGAATATGCTGGTAAGCTGAATTTCTACCTTTCTGCAGTTGATGATTTGCTGCGTCAACCTGGAGATAATCCTTCTATTGGCCTAATTTTATGTCGGTCTAAGGTTGGAGTTCTTGCAGAGTATGCACTTCGAGACATGTCCAAGCCTATTGGTCTTGCTGAGTATAAACTAACTGAAAATCTGCCAAACAACCTAAAAACGGCTTTACCAACCATTGAAGAGCTAGAAGCCGAGTTAACAAAAAACTTTGAAAATGAAGGGGAAAATGAAAAGTCATAGAAATATGAGTCAACAGTGCATTATCAAATGGGGTAATTGTGCGCATAATATGCTACTAGGAAAATTCACACCAATGTGCCTGATACCCCAGCTTTTGTAGAACCAAAGAAAAATGAGCCCAAAAGCCAAACAGCGCACTATACGCCTTGTCCTAATCTTAGGTCTTGTAACAGGTATTTGCCTTTTTCTAGTGGGTGCGTTGCGTGAAAATATTGTCTATTTCAAAACTCCAAGTGAACTTTTGGTTTTGACAGATCATCCCAAAAAACTACGCCTTGGGGGTTTGGTCGTCAAAGGCACGCTATATTCAAAAAACAGCCAGCACAACTTTATGGTAACAGACCAAAAAACTACCATACAGGTTATGTACAGTGGCCGTTTGCCAGATCTATTTCGGGAAAATCAAGGAATAGTCGCTATTGGAAATTACGATAGCTCTAAAAAAATCTTTAATGCTAATCAGCTTTTGGCAAAGCATGATCAGTATTACAGACCCCCAAAAACAACCGAATAATATAATAATAATTGAGTAAATAGTAGTTTTATATTAAATATAAGAATCAGCAAGCAAACTAGCAGCATTTTACGTTAGAGAAACTACTATGACCAGCATCAATAAAATTTATGTCTTCTGTCTTTTTTTATGCATGAACCTAAATGCTGCTGATTCATCTTGTTCATCATCATCAGAATTTCTTCGGCCAACGCTTCATGAAAAAATGCTTGCTTCAATGAAAAGTGAACTTGAATATGATTGGAAAAGCTGTTTAGCTCTTGACGCAACTGCTAGAGAACATTATGAAGAAAAAGAAAAAGCAGGAACCACTTGTGTTTATAGCGAGCGCCTTTTAACAGAACCTTTAATGAGTGAATTGAAAAAAATAGCTCTTGAGCTGAAAGCTCGAATACCAGATGGTTCTATTTTAATACAAGTCGGTCGTTCCCCTTGGCTTTTGCAAGAAATGATGAAAGCGCTTGATCTAAATGTTAGCTGGATAACATTGCCGTTTAGTCATAAAATAGGCTTCGCTAGAACTGAGAGGGACTTAGTTGAATATCCAACTCCAGAACCATGGGATATTGAAGACTTGCAAGAACCCCAGAAAAGTTGGGTGACTTCCTATATTAAATTCTTACAAAACCAACTTCATATAACTGAAGAATGGCTAATTCCTTGTGCTGGTCGTATTTATATTGTGGACTATATCGCTAGCGGAGAAAGCCTTCAAGACGCCCTTGAATTAGTCAACAAAGCCATTGGAGTATGCTTGGGCATAACGAAAATTGGATTCAATCAAGATGATGAGCCTGATCCTTACTGGAAGACAAATCCAACAAACATATTTTTTACAATAAGTAAAAATCTAGCAAACAGCATGATGCTAAAGCATACAGTAAGGAAGAAAATGGTTGAAAAATATAGTCTAGACAATCGCAATCCAGACAGCTTTTTTGAAAACGCGCATGGTCATACTTTTTATCCAGCCGAATGGGCTGATCCTATTGCATTAGCAAGAGTTTCTGAACCAGCCCCTTTAACGTTAACTGCAAAAGCAAAAAGACAGCAAATTATTGACTTCGCTTCATCACACAGAAGTGAAAAAAAATAAACCCTAACTCTCTAAGGTTTTTTCCATTTCAATCCATTCACGCGCGGTTAGGCCACTGTTTTCTTTAGTGACCACTTCTCCGCTTAAACGTCTGCGCAATACTGCAAGCATTTTTGCTGAAAATACCGCAGCACCCATGCGATAATCCATGAATGCATCGTAAGCAAAAGGCACCCACTTTTTTAAAACATCGATCATCACATCTGCGTATGCTTGAATTTCATACTGAGCATGGGAATCGGCCCGAAGCCTTAAAAAATGCATAAGATTATGCAAGTCAATTTTCCAATACCACTGGGTATAATAATTCACCGGCAAGTTCATACGTGCTAATTCACGCGCAAGGCCCGGACGATCATCCTCACCTTTTTCATTTAAAAGGTATTCGTACGTATCGTAAGCCTGCATTGCATCACGTTTTAAAAGATCCAGAACTTTTTGTGCATATTCAGGCTCTAGAACATCACCACGACCTTGGTGATTAATGCTGGACTGTGCTGCCATATTTTCAATGTTTGGCATGTAAAACTCTCTATCGAGAATCGAATACCGTGCTGAATACTCGTTTACATTGGCTGTGCGATGGCGAATCCACTGACGCGCAATAAAAATTGGAACCTTCACATGAAATTTGATTTCGCACATTTCAAAAGGCGTAGTATGCCAATGACGCATAAGGTAATTAATCAACCCGCGGTCTTCACTTACTTTTTTGGTGCCTTTGCCGTAGGAAACCCTAGCTGCTTGAACGATTGCAGAATCGTCCCCCATGTAATCAACCACGCGAATAAACCCATGATCAAGCACTGGAATGGGCTTATACAGCATCTCTTCCAAAGCTGAAACTGTTGCTCGCCTTGTTTGAAATGACTCAGATGCTTGCTCAGCAAGTTCTTGGGCGTTTTGAGTGTTTAGGTGAACAACTTTTTCCATAAATATTTGTATTTTTAAATAGGTTACAAGCTATACTAAAAAAGATTCTGCAAAAATCCAAGGGAAAAGCACCAATGATACCAGCTAATAAGATGATAAAAATGCGTGCCCTAGACACCACTGACCTTAACCACATGGCGGAACAGCTGCGTGACGGGCTTTGTCCTATGGTTACCATGGTGCATGAAAAAAATAGTTTTACTCTTTTGGTAAATCGTTTTTGTTGGAATCATGAAGATAAACATGAAGGAAAGCCTTTGCACTACCGTTCTCATGTCGGGCTACTTTTTCGCCACGTCCAAAGCGTACAACGCAAGGGGTTTGAACAACATTCAGCGGAAGATCGTATCTTAAATTTGCTACATATTCATGTTAAGGAAACACCTAAAGACACCTGGGTGCATTTAGTATTTTCAAAAGGGCATGAAATTCGCCTGAAAATTGAAAAGCTGGAGGCCTACCTTAGTGACCTCCATGACCCATGGCCAACTCGCTCAAAGCCAACCCATTTACATGAACATATAGCAGAAATGGTTGCTTAGCCTACATCAAATAGTTTTTAACTATTCCTTAACAATATAGGTACTACTATCATAGGTGAAATGTGTAATATGCATAGAACATGCGCTTATTTACCACTGGTGGCTGCGGCTTTATAGGGTCAAATTTCATACTGAAATGGATAAATGAAAGACAAAACCCCTTAGTCAATATTGATAGTCTTAACTATGCGGGTCAGCTTGCCAACTTAAACGAAATTGAAAACAATCCTTTATACACATTCATGCATGGCAGCATCAATAATCGCTCTTTAGTTGCAAATACTTTTGCATTTCACACACCTGATTGTGTAGTTCATTTTGCTGCCGAGTCACGCACGGATGATGCTGCACAAAAAGCAGAACAATTTCTAATCAATAACGTGATAGGTACTTTTAATCTGCTGGAAGAAACCTTAGCTTACTGGAAAAATTTATCACCAAGTGCTCAAGAAAAATTCAAATTCATTCATATTTCAACTGATGAAGTGTATGGAAATGAAATTTCCTCATACCAACCTAATAGTCCTTATGCTGCAAGCAAGGCAAGTGCAGACCATTTTGTAAGGGCCTATCATCACACCTATGGTTTGCCAACCATTACTATTCATTCAGGAAATGTTTACGGACCCCGCCAATACACTGAAAAATTAATCCCCAGCATTCTTCAACAAGCTTTGTCAGGTGAGCCACTAGCAGTACATGGAAACGGGGAAAATATGCGTGACTGGCTATATGTTGACGATGCAGTTGCAGCTATTGGTCTGATTGTGGAAAATGGGATGCCTGGTGAAGCCTATCACATTGGTGCTGAACAAGAACGCTCAAACTTAAACCTCATTAAAACCATGTGCCAAATTTTAGAAAAGAAAATAGAACACCCTGGAATTCCTTCATTTGAATCACTTATTCAGTTAATTCAAGATGGAGCAAGCAATGATGCGCATCACACACATGACAACGAAAAAATCTGCAATCAATTAGGCTGGAATCCCAACACCTCATTAAATGAAGGGCTAGATGCCACAATAAACTGGTATTTGCAGCATTGGTCAACTGATTTGAGCGCGAAAATTTATAGTTAAGGTAGAGCTGCTGGGCTGTTAGACTGATTGCGCAAATATGCTATTAAGTCTGCCCGTTCCTGAACGTTTGAAAGTCCCACAAATGACATCTTGGTACCCTTAATGTATTCTCGGGGCTTGTGTAAATACGCATTAAGCGCTTCGTAATCCCACTTGCCGCCATGAGACTTCATAGCTTGGGAATACGCGTAGTCTGCAGCATGAGCAACCATACTCATAACAACACCCCATAGATTAGGCCCCGTTCTGTGGGAAGCACCTTTTTCAAAGGTGTGACACTGTAAACATTTTTTTGCAACTTTTTCACCATTTGCCACATTAGCTGTAGCAAGCAAAGGGCTTATTGGTTCAAGTGTTTTTTCTGCTTCCTTGGAATTTAAAGAAACTTGTGCACCACCATCAATGCCCAAAATGTTTTTTTCTAAGTACGTTGGATGCACCAATCCTTCACCAATTAAATGAAAAACTTGCATGCAAAGTAATGCCACCAAAATGCTTGCAAATATTTTATTGAATTCCAGATTATTCATGCATAAAACTGCTCCATAGCAGTCACTATCTTATTTTCAAAAACTTTTGGCCTAGCGTGCCCCATGCCTTCTATAATGGTAAGTGTAGCATCGTAATGACTAGCAGTTTTTCTAGCATGAACTACAGGCAACATAGGGTCAGCACTGCCATGGATAACATGGACAGGACAAGACGCCTGCACATTGTAATAAGTCATTGGTCCCTGCGCACATGCCATAACATGATTATGCATAATATTGGGCGGCATATCCTTATTGCGTCTTAAATACGCTTTTTCAAGAACGGGAACCCATTCAGCTTCGTCAAACTGGCTTTCCTTACCATTAAATAACTTAAGCACCTTAAGGCTTTTGAATAACCAGGAATCAAAATCAGATGGATCAATCGCCCCAATAGTTTTTAAACCATCTAGAACTTCTTTTTCAGGAGGCGGTAAATCATTAGCAGCTAAATTGCCAAGCATTGCTTTGCTCATAGATGAAAAATCAACAGTGCTCATAATAAGCGTTACACTTAATAAACGTTCTGGTTTTTGTTGCATGCAAAGCTGGGCCAAATACCCACCCATTGAGGTGCCAACCAAATGCGCTTTTTGTATGTTGTAGCCATCTAAAATACGTATAACATCATTACTTAAGTCGCGCAGGCCATAGGGTTTCGCCATATAATTAATATGCGATGATTGCCCCACATCACGGTGATCATAACGAATAACGAAGAAATGTTTAGAAAGCAGGGTGCAAAAGCTATCACTCCACATGATGCCCTGCCCTGCAACGCCCATAATCAATATAAGCGCTGGGTTCTTTGCATCACCAAAGTTTTCCGTCCAAAACTCAAGCGAATCTGATTGAACTATTTGTTCCACAAGTGGAGCCTAATCATTTGCCATGATAGATGTCATTAAAGGCGACCAAGAACCATCCGTAGCACCCTTTTGTGTGGGAATACGTCTGCGGTTTCTACCAGTCAAATCAATCATGTCAATTTGGCTTTTATCAAGAAGACTACCTTGACGTGAATACATAATGTATCTTCCATTGGGCGACCAAGTCGGGCTTTCAACCATGTACCCTTGGGCAATCAAACGCTCTCCGGTACCATCGGGAAACATCACTCCAATGTAGAAAGTGCCTTCTACCTGCTTAGTAAAGGCAATCAAATCACCCCGGGGTGACCATGCTGGCTGGAAGTACCTTGACCCACCTTTTCCAAAACTAATGCGCCTTACGTTTCCGCCGCTTGTATCCATGACAAATAGCTGAGGTTTTGGTCCGTCTCTGTCAGACACGAACACAATCTGGTTACCATCTGGAGAATAACAAGGAGATGTATCAATACAACGATGTTCCGTTAGCTGGTCCTTTTTTCCTGAGGCCACGTCCATTATATAAACCGCACTGGCACCATCTTTTTCATAGCTCATAACTACTTTGCTGCTATCAGGGGAAAACCTTGGGGCAAGAGTCATGCCCGGAAAATGCCCGAGTTCTTTTGAAGACTTATTTTTCAAATCCATAATGTAAACGCGTGGTTGTTGATTGATGTAAGAAAGATACGCGACCTTTTGTGCATCAGGAGAAACACGCGGTGTTAGCACTAAATTTTTACCGTCAGTTAAAGCTTGGGGGTTAAATCCGTCCCAATCCATAATCATCATGCGTTTTTTAGGGTTTTTACGGTCATTGTTTATATCTTCAATAAACACAATTTTAGAATCAAACACACCTGTTTCACCAGTTGTACGACCATAAATGCTATCAGCCATAATATGGGTCATGCGGCGCCAATTCTTTTGTTCACCATTATAGGAAAGCCCTTGCATTTGTTGACCTGTTAACACATCAAATAAGCGAAAGCTTATTGTAATTTTATCAGAGCTTAGCTTTTTCACTTCTCCGTACACCAAGAAACGCGCCTTTAAAGGGCGCCAGTTGCTCATGTTAGGGCCACTTGCCACCAAGGAATCTGCGGTTTGTAAAAATGCCGTTTTTCCTATGGCTACAAACAAGCCAGATGCCTCTAAGTCATTAATAAGGACCTTCGCAATATCTTCCCCAAGCTTATCAATACCATCGGGGTTATGAAAATCAACCACAGCTATGGGGTCTGGTTGAATGTCACCTTTGGTGATTTCAATTTTTAAAGCGTGCAGGTTGAAAGTAAAAAGTAAAACGGCAAGACAATAACGGATCATACAATCAAAATTTATAAGGTTATGAATAAATCATAGCAAAATTATGTCTCATACTTAAAGGGGGTAATCGTCCTCAATAAAATCAGTAATGGCTTCGAAAAACCGTTCGGCACTCTGTTCTAAAATTCCGTAATGAGTAGCATCAGCAATATCTATGCGCTGTTTCTGGCAAGTAAGAGTCGCCATTAATCCATCAGCATCGGCGTATAAACTGGCCGTGTCGTATTCCCCACGTAATACTAAAGTTGGACACTGTATTTTTGACGCGTCATAAATAGGGTTTTGATTATAGGTTCGCAAAGCGTTGGCTAACACACCTGTTGGAATACGGATACAACCTTTGTTTTTAGTCTTTTCGGCCCAGTCCACATCTGTGCTTTCAATATGGTCAAGCAGTGCTTTAAATGTACTTGGGTCACGCCATGAAGCATCCCTGCCCCGTAGCTCTCGATCCCATAAACCACACCAACGTTCACGCGAAGCAATGCGATAGCTTTTAATGCCAGGGTTAAGTTTGGTCGAATCACTAGAATCTGCCAATTCCTGCCAAGCGGGGTTTTTATAACTATAAACCGGCCCCAAAAGCACTAATTTCGAAACCCAATTTGAATGGGTGGCAATGTAGCCGCTAATGCTACTGCCCCAGGAAAATCCAACTAAAACAATAGGCACACCCGGGTGGCGTTCTTGTATCATCTGAACCACATCGTCTACATCTGCTGCGGCATCCGTATGGGTAATAAGCGGAAGCCCTGCCATGGAAGGATCATCCATTTCAGTTGGTTTTGACGATAGACCATACCCCCTGAAATCTAGTGAATACGTCGCATAACCTTTTGCTGCCATGTATGACAGCATGGTTGGTTTATCGTGAGCACAGGGCAAATCAAAGATAATGCTAGGTAGGGTCGCCCCATGCAGAATCAACACAATCGTTTTGGCTTGTTTTTCTGGTAATTTTACACGAACAGCAATTTTGTCAAGTGCGCAAGCAGTGCTAGGTATGTAAATAATGGACAAAGGAAAATTCAACTTTCTTCGTTAAATGGCAGGCTCTGCTATGCCCCTAAGTGGCTTCTTCTCGGCATTATATGCGTTTTTGTAATATCTATAAGCAGTAAAAGATTCCATTTGTGTGTCCATGCTTTGCAATGTTAGTGAAGGCATAGCACCCAAAGTACGTTGCATTTCTTCAAAGTTTTGCTGCAAAAAAACTTTTTGATTTGCTACTTTTTCACCATCATTAGCACTATATGCATTATACGTAGCACGGGCAGTTTCCCAAAAAATTTTAAAATACTGAAGCTTTGTAGCGGGTGTTTCTGCAGATATTTGTGATGTCGTTAAGCTTTGCCTTGCATCATCAATGCCTTCCTCTAAAGAAGAACCGCCACTTTCCATAGCAGCGCAAAAAATATTTCCAGTAAAAATTATTCCAATAAGAGTCAGTATTTTAAACATTATTATTTCTCGTTTTTTGTAAGTTAAAAGTCTATATTGTCGATAGTTAGACAACATAACAATAATTTGCAATATTTTAGGAGTAAAAATACATTTTCTATCAAGACAATGTCAATACAACAACTTCATTTCTCGTTGAATACGCTACTTATCAGTAGACTCAACAGACGTTAGAAAAATATGATTTTTCAAACCAGTCCTCATTTCAGACAAGCTATCTTTTACGGTTTTGTAATAATTGCGTGCCAACCTAGCTTTTTCTGGTGTTTCTATTGTCTTTAATTCAAAGAATGAAAAGGCACCCGCATTTGTAAACTGATCAATCAAAGAAGTGTTTAATTCTTCTCTATCGGCATCATCCACAGATGCTTTGATTGCCATCATTTCAAAGGCCGTTGCAGACACAATTCTTCCCTCTATAGTTTCTAGGTTTTGGGCTGAATTATCTTCGGTAGTTTGAACTGCAAAAACATTTCCAACAAGAATCAGTCCTATTGAGGCAAATATTTTAAACATAGTTTTCCTATCTCTGTAAACTTCATATGCGCATTAAACCCGCCTTATTTACAGGTTATCAAGCTACTCGTTAATAACAAGTGAATTTTGCGGGTGTTCAATGAGTTCAGGAATATCAGCAGCTTCTGCCGGGGGCAAAATATTCGCTTCTGTATGTGTGAATAAATATATACTCGGAGAAGCTATATCAAGCTTTTCGGCTAATTTAGTTTTGAAAAAAACATCTTCATGCACATGTTTAGTGCCTTTATCAAAGGAAATCTTTTTAGTGTCTAGCTTTAATTTTTTAGCTTCTGCCATAGTATTATTTTTAGAACCTTCAACCGCGTTATACGTAAGTGCTAGCTGAAAAGCCTTTTCAGGGCTTTGAAGAGATGCCGCCCATATCAGTTCAGCTTGCTCAACTGACTTCTTACCAAACATCGATATTGGCACAATAAACACAGAGCAATTCATTTTTGGCAATGCTTTTTGAACATTCTGCAAATACATAAGGCTGCCAGCATCGGTCATATCAGCAAACACAACAAGTTCGTTTCCTGAATGATGCTTAATACAAAACCCTGACCTTACAATTTTTTCTTTATTTTGAAAAATGTCTTTTTCCAAAGTTTTCTCAGTGCTTTTAAGATTCTCGTTAGCTGACTTGTTGAGAAGAGATACAAAAAAACGTGGATCCTTCTCAGCCAACGCCTCAATCGAATCCTCTAGGGTACTTAAATCACGACTATCTTTTGTGCAGACATACCAGCCAATACCAGCCGTCGCTACAAGATTTAAAACAGTCAAAATTGAAAGAATCTTAGGATTTATAAACATATAACGTTGAGTAAAAATTTCACAGACTCAGTCTAATCCATACTTTAATATTCAAGCAATGGCTAATCTTCACCTTTAATGGCATCAATTTTCTTTTGCGTTAACCCCAAAGCATGAGAAATCTGATCTCCGCTGCAATCTCCTTTATCTAAAAGACTTAGATAAGTCACTCTAAGGTCTTCTGTGATTACGCATAATGAATTGATCATCATGATAATTTTAAATGACAGCTGATGACGCATTCCTTCAAGAATTTTTCCATATCCTTCAATTTCTTTGTAGGCTAAGGAAAGGTACGACAATAGTTGAAACTTTTCCTGCAGCTCTAATGCGCCACGTTGAATAAGGTCAACCGTATGAATTAAATCTATAACATCTAACTTAAGACCTTTGTTAAGCATACCGTGCAAAATGCTAACGTACCCAGCAATATGCGATTCAAGATGACCAAGGGTATATAAAAAATTCTCAAACCCTGTGTCCTTGTCTTTCAACATCGCAGCAATTGTGTGTTTATCTTCATCGTTAAATTTTGCTGAAATATTCTTTTTTTTAAGCAATTCATCAATATCCAGCGCACTTAAGTGCTCTGCCAATTGTTTGCAGTTTTTTGAAAATGATCCGGTTATCAGCTCATACAATGCTTTGGTAATTTTACCTGCCTTTGGTAAATTTGTAATAGCCTCATGAATAGGCTCCTGCATGGTTGCTGGCACACAACGCGCAATTTCTTCAATGCTTGGGTTGATGCGCTCAGGACCTGTTAGGGACTTGGCGAATCCAAAGCTGATATTTAGTAGAAATAATAAAAAAAGTACCCGCATTTAACTTGAGTTTACAATTACGCCCATTGTAACTATTCACCTGTTTGCCTTAATATCAGGTTAATTTTAGAACCCTATTCTTTTAGCGCCGTAAAATTTCATCCAATCGAACGGATTAAGCGGATTAGAGGTCCACCTAGGACGACTTATAGATTTTTCAGCAACATTACTTACGGCTACTGTTGCTGGCTCCTCATCTTCTGCTGTCTCTGAAACTTCATCAATAACCGGCGCCAATATAAATGTTTGATTTGTATTGCTAAATTGTACTCTTCTTACATTCTCTCTAGGCTCAACGCCTGAAATAATAACATTTTCGTTTCCTATATTTCGAACAGGTGCAACAACTATTTGCCGCTTTTTTACTGGCTCTTTTAAATCGCCATAATAATAGTAAGTAAAACGCCCATCTGGCATCTCTTGTACTGTATATGGTGGATACGATTGAAACATAACATGTCCACAATCAAACAGTGTTTTAGTAAATTCAATACATGATAATTCTACGCTCAAGCAAACTGGTCTGCCATTTTCTTTGTGCACTAAAAATAATTCTTTCGTGCTGTATGTGTGGCTGGAATATTGTATATGACCGTATTGATTAGTATAAGCCCTTGAAAGATTTATAATCTCTTGATTTTTTGATCTAAACTGTATTCCATCTAGTTTGTGCCAAACTGTGCAGCACTCAACATCATTTATGGTTAGGTTCATCACTGAAATTTCTGCTTCCCAATTACTATTGTCTGCCAAAACTTTCCCGTCTTGTTTTGTTTTTTGATAAAGCTCTGATTCACACAATCTGCGCAGAAAATCTGCTCGACTTAGTGGCATTCTCAAATCTATAGCGTGATACTCGTTACCATTTCTTTTTTCTATAAAGAATTCCTGTGTTAGTGATTGCACAACGACCCCGTCTCTCTCCAGAGTAATATCATGTGCTGTGTGTCTAATAACAGAACCATCTTTTAAGATAAAAGCGTCTTCCCAGTTGCTAATGTCTTTCCAGTAAGATCTGGCAAAACCGCGAGCGTACTTTTCTTCAAAAAAGTGGCTGCTTACAGCAGGATCAACTGACGGCATTAGCAAAATGCTACCAACAACTAATTTTATAAAAAATGCAAAATAATCTTTCATTATATCTTGTGTGTAATTATTTAAAGTAACCTTTGTACTTTAATTTCTTGAAAAAATCAATTGGGTTTTAAAACGAGTATCAAAATTACAATCTCGACAAACCATAGAAAAATGCCCTAAAACGTAAGGATACAAGGAGAATTTTTATGCGTTTAAGTCAATATTTTTTACCTACCCTGAAAGAGAATCCAGCAGAGGCTCAAATAACCTCACACCGCCTTATGCTGCGTGCTGGTTTTATTAATCAAACAACTTCAGGCATTTACACATGGTTACCCATGGGGGAACGTGTACTTAAACGTATTGATCAAATTGTAGCTGAAGAACAAGACCGTATTGGCTGTCACCGCATTACCATGCCCACTGTTCAGCCAGCGCACTTATGGCAAGAAAGTGGTCGTTATGAAGATTACGGCAAAGAAATGCTTCGTATTAAAGACAGGCACGACCGTGAAATGCTTTACGGCCCAACCCATGAAGAAGTCGTCACTGACTTGGTGCGCCAATATGTAAATAGTTATCGTCAGTTGCCTTTGTGTTTGTATCAAATTCATTGGAAATTCCGCGATGAAATTCGCCCACGTTTCGGTGTAATGCGCGGCCGTGAATTCTATATGAAAGATGCCTATTCATTTGATATTGATATGGAAAGCGCACGTACAGCCTATGAAAAAATGTACAATGCCTACCTTCGTACATTTGCACGCATGGGGCTTAAAGCAGTGCCAATGCGCGCTGATAGCGGTGCTATTGGTGGCGACCTCAGTCATGAATTTCATGTAGTAGCCGATACTGGTGAAAGCGCTATCTATTACGACAAAGCTTTTGAAAACCTTACAGAGGCAGACTATTCCATGGAAAAACTTGGGAAGCTTTATGCCGTAAGTGACGAAAAACATGATCCGGCCACCTGCCCTATAAGCGGTGACCAGCTAGTTTCTCGCCGTGGCATTGAAGTCGGTCATATTTTCTACTTTGGTACAAAATATTCAAAATCAATGAATCTAAAAGTTGCAGGACCTGACGGCAAACCCATTTACCCTGAAATGGGGTCATACGGTATTGGCGTATCAAGGCTTGTTGCAGCCATTATAGAATCAAGCCACGATGAACACGGCATTATCTGGCCAGAAGAAGTTGCACCATTCCGTATTGGTCTTATTGATGCTAAAAACGATGCGCAAACACAAGCTATTAGCGAACAACTTCATGAACGGTTAACGAATGCTGGCATTAGCGTTTTGTACGATGACAGAAGTGAACGCGCTGGCGTTAAATTTTCTGATATGGATTTAATAGGTTTGCCATGGCACGTTATTGTTGGTGGAAAAACACTGACAGCGGGAACAGTTGAAGTAAAAAATCGCCGCACCGGTGCACGGGAAGATTTGACTATTGATGTATTAATGAATAAGTTTTTGGGTAGCTAAATCCACGAACTTAAGCTCTTCTTTTGTTGCTTAATCCGTAGCGCTAGTTGATTCTTTGTGCTAGATTAAGCACATGTGCGTGTAGACAGTCTGAGGAAATTTTGCAGAATAATTTTAAAAATTTTGGTGTTTTCGCAATCATATTTGCGTCTATTTTCATATTCGCACAAATGTTTAATGGTAGTCAGTCGTCACACCATTCTACGCAAATTCCTTTCTCTGATTTTTTAAATTCAGTTAAGGCCGATAAAATCAGTGATGTAACCATCAATGGGAACGACATCATATTAAAAGCGAAAGATGGCAACGTCTACACTACCTATGCGCCTGATGGCACATCTCTAGTGCCAATTCTTAGCGATAAAAATATAACCTTTAAAGCTGCACCGCCTGAGTCTCCACACTGGTTGATGCAGGCCTTATTTTCTTGGTTCCCATTTCTATTGTTCATTGTTTACATGTTGTACGCCGTAAAAAATATGCAAGGTGGCGGAAAAGCCATGGGTTTTGGCCGATCTAAAGCAAAATTAATGAACGAACAACAAAGCAAAATAACCTTTGCCGACGTTGCGGGCATTGATGAAGCAAAGGCTGAATTAGAAGAAATTGTTGACTATTTAAAGGAACCTCAAAAATTTCAAAAGCTTGGGGGCAAGTTGCCCAAAGGTGTTTTATTAGTAGGCCCTCCTGGAACGGGTAAAACTCTATTAGCAAAAGCCATTGCTGGTGAAGCTGGCGTGCCATTCTTTTCTATATCAGGCTCTGACTTTGTGGAAATGTTCGTGGGCGTGGGTGCAAGCCGTGTACGTGACATGTTCGAACAAGCTAAGAAAAACTCACCATGCATTGTTTTCATTGATGAAATAGATGCAGTAGGACGCCATCGTGGGGCTGGCCTTGGTGGTGGAAATGATGAACGCGAACAAACCCTCAACCAATTACTTGTTGAAATGGATGGTTTTGAAGAAAATCAAAGCGTAATTATTGTAGCCGCTACAAATCGCCCAGACATATTAGATCCTGCTCTTTTACGCCCAGGTCGTTTCGACCGTCGTGTTGATGTATCAAACCCAGACCTTAAGGGTAGAGAGCAAATTTTATTGGTACACATTAAAAAAGTACCTCTAGCTAGCGATGTTGACATAAAAGTTATTGCCCGTGGCACGCCTGGGTTTTCGGGTGCTGACTTAGCTAATTTAGTCAATGAATCAGCGTTAATGGCTGCACGCCATAATAAACTTGCTGTCGGCATGAATGAATTTGAACAAGCCAAAGACAAAATTCTAATGGGCACTGAACGTAAATCATTAGCAATGAGCAAAGATGAAGTAAAAACAACAGCCTATCACGAAGCTGGTCACGCTCTTATCTCTCATTTTTCAGATGTAGCTGACCCTATTCACAAGGCAACTATTATCCCCCGTGGACGTTCCCTAGGTTTGGTAATGAGTTTGCCTGAACGTGACACTGTGTCTCAATCAAGAGAAAAGCTAATAAGTCATCTTAAAATGAGTATGGGTGGACGCATAGCTGAAGAACTTATTTTTGGCGAAGATAAAGTAACAACAGGTGCGTCATCTGACATTCAAGCAGCTACAAGCATTGCAAGGCGCATGATTGTAGAATGGGGATTCAGTGATAAGCTTGGGTTTCAAAATTTCTCTTCCTCAAATGACAGAGAATTCACCAAACCGTATTCAGAAAAAACTGAAGAACTTATTGATTCTGAGGTCAAAATACTGCTTGAGACTTGTTATAAGGAAAGCCAGGCATTACTTAAAAAACACATTAAGAAGTTACACTTATTGGCAGAAGCATTGCTTGAACATGAAACCCTAACTGGTGATGAAATTAAAGCATTGCTTGATGGCGGCGTAATAGATATACAAGCACGCACCAAAAAAGCACGCATTCGTTCAACGGTACCATCGGTATAAATGGCTAACCATGAACTTACACCCTTCCTTGATGAGATCCGAAACCGCATAAAGCTATCGGATCTTATTGGTCGTACTACGAAAATTTTCAAAAAAGGCAGAACCGTTAAGGCCTTGTGCCCCTTTCATAATGAAAAAACCCCGTCCTTTAGCATTGATGATGATCGCGGTCTTTACCATTGCTTTGGCTGTGGTGTTAGTGGAGATCATTTTAATTTTATTCAAGAAAACCAAAATTTAAATTTCATTGAAAGCATTCAACTTTTAGCAGATGAACTTGGCATTAAGCTTCCGGAAAAAGCGCACATTCAAGCAGCCCCTAAAAACGATGACCTGTTTGGTGTTCTAGAAGCTGCTTGCGCCTGGTACCAAGAGCAACTGCAGCGCAACTTGGGCGAAAGTGCACGAACCTACTTAAGTAACAGGCAAGTCACCCAGACAAGCATTGAATTGTTTCGTCTTGGCTATGCCCCAAACCAAGGGTTGTTAGCCTATTTAAAAAGCAAAGGCTTTAGTCCTGAAAGCATTAATTCTGCAGGACTCTCCTTAAAAGCGGATGATGGTCGTTTTTACGATCGTTTTCGCAATCGACTGATTTTTCCTATTATCAATACCAGGAATCAGGTTATTGCTTTCGGTGGACGCATTCTAGACAAAGGTGAACCAAAGTACCTTAACTCCCCTGAAACACCAGTTTTTCAAAAACGCTATGTATTATATGGCTTGCCCCAAGCAAGGAAACACCTGCGCGGTAAAGCTATAGTGGTTGAAGGCTACATGGACGTTATCCGCCTGCACCAAGAAGGGTTACCTTTTGCTGTTGCGCCACTAGGAACTGCTTTGGGAGTAGAGCATTTGCAGCAATTATGGCGCCACACCCCCTGCCCGATTATTGCTTTCGATGGTGACACCGCTGGTGAAAAAGCTGCGTTTAGCACAATTGACAAAATCCTTCCTTTTTTAAATGCAACCCAAAGCCTTAAGTTTTTGTTTTTGCCAAAAGGCGAAGATCCTGATTCATATGTTAAAAATTCAGGACGTGCTGCTTTTGAAAGGCTATTCAATTCTACTCAGCCAATCTACACGCTTCTGTGGCACAACATTACAAAGAATTTTTCTTTGACAAACTTAACTCCAGAGGAATTCTTACAGATTAAGGGTCTTTTGAAAGACTATTTAAAGCGCCTTGAAAACACAGACCTACGCCAAGCCTACCTTAGACAGTTTGATATGCTGCTTCATGGCATTGAAAGTCAAAAAGCCACACCATATAAAAAGAAGCAAATTGCTTTGCCACAACAAACAAATATCACATTTGAAAAAATTTTACTGGTAACTCTGGTTCATCATCCCTATCTATGGGAAGAGGTAGGCGAATTATTAATGGGTATAAACTTTAAAGACCCTGAATTAGAAACGCATAGACAACACTTGATTGAATATTTTGCACGAGACTTCCATAATAAAGATATTCAAGAAATGTTACCGGTTGAATTAGTGCATTTGCAGAATTTTGACGATGAACGTTTCTATAGTCGTGTACCCTTTGCAAAAATCGGCTATGATCAAAAAATGACAAAAAGCGGATGGATTGAGGCATACAATAAATTGCACAACCAACAGTTTTTAAAAAATGACCAAATACAAAGTGCAGAACACTTAAAGAATGATTTTAATATAGAAAATTGGCAGCGCTTAAAAGCGACAAAAGAACAATAAGTAGACAAGGAATTAGGGAAAAAAATGGCAAAAGCATTAAAAAAAGAAATCTCTGCGGATATCGATCAAGACGGAGAAATTCCACTTATTGAATTAGGAAAAACAAACCCTTCCCTTAGAAAATTAATTCACCGCGGAAAAGAACGTGGTTACATCACTTATGATGAGCTGAACGAAGCTCTTCCTCAAGCGCAGTTAAGCTCTGAGCAAATTGATGAAGCCATGACAACCTTAGCGGACATGGGCATAAGCGTTGTTGATTCTGATGAAGTTGAAGAGGCACCTCTTTCAGGTGAACTACAACATGACCTTTCTGCTTTTAAATTTGATGAGCAGGCCGAAGAAGAAGAAGAAGATATTTCGGGCCGAACAGACGATCCAGTACGTATGTACCTTCGTGAAATGGGTAACGTTGAGTTATTGTCACGTGAAGGCGAAATTGCCATTGCTCAGCGTATTGAAAGTGGAAAAATTACTCTAATTGGTAGCTTATGCGAAAGCCCAATTACCTATAACACAATCGCTAGCTGGCAAGAAAAACTTGCAAACGCGCAAATGTTAGTACGCGATATTATTACATTTGATAGTAACGCAGCTTATGAAGACACCGTTGAAGATTTTGAAGAAGAAGTTGAAAGTGAAGAGCCAGAAGTTAAGGTTCCAGAAGTTGATGACGCAACAAGGACAAGACTTCTAGAGCAATTGAAAAACTTTTTGATCTCGCAAGACCTCTACATTAAGGCTTTGGCTAAAAAAGAAAAAGCAAAAGACTTAGCAGATATTCGTGAAAAGCTTATTTTAGCTTTTGAAGATATTCGTATGAACCCAGCACGAGTAGAAGACCTTCTTATTCTACATGCTAATACCATTCGCCCAATAAATGTACTGGAGCGCGATATTATCGGTTTTGCTGAAGCATCTGGCGTTAAACGCGAGGAATATCTAAAGGAATACAATGGTGCAGTCATTAATGCTGACTGGATTGCCAAAATTTCTAAGAATACCAAAAAGGGTTGGAAAGAATTCTGCGAAAATCATATTGGCAAAATTGAATCTCTTATTAAATTAATGGCCGATACTGAAAAAACCGCTAGTCTCCCTCATGCACGCTTCAAGGAAATTGTAAGCTGTATTCAAAAAGGCGAGCGTGAAACCACCCGTGCAAAAAAAGAAATGATCGAAGCAAACCTTCGTTTGGTTATTTCTATTGCTAAAAAATACACTAACCGCGGTTTACAGTTCTTAGACCTCATTCAAGAAGGCAACATTGGCCTAATGAAAGCTGTTGATAAGTTCGAATACCGCCGTGGCTACAAATTTTCAACTTATGCTACATGGTGGATTCGCCAGGCAATTACGCGTTCTATAGCAGACCAAGCAAGAACAATTCGTATTCCTGTGCACATGATTGAAACCATCAATAAATTGGTTAGAACTTCAAGACAAATGATGCATGAAATTGGTCGTGAGCCTACTCCTGAAGAACTTGCAGCCAAACTAATGATGCCACTTGATAAAGTGCGTAAAGTTATGAAAATTGCTAAAGAGCCAATCTCCCTTGAAACACCAATCGGTGACGAGGAAGATTCACACTTAGGTGACTTCATTGAAGACAAAAATGCAATGCAGCCAATTGATTCTGCTATTAACGCAAATTTGAAGGAAACAACCACGCGAATTTTGGCATCTCTAACACCACGTGAAGAACGCGTTCTACGTATGCGTTTTGGTATAGGAATGAACAGTGACCACACCTTAGAAGAAGTTGGCCAGCAGTTTGCCGTAACCCGTGAGCGTATTCGCCAAATTGAAGCGAAAGCATTGCGTAAGCTAAAGCACCCAAGCCGTTCACGTAAATTGCGTAGTTTCTTAGATACATAAAAACAACGACATGGTTTTTATTACCAATGCCCTGCTACTTATTAGCAGGGCATTTTTTAATAAGTTATGGTTCTTATCCCGTATTGAGAAAATCTTTTTGTGATCTAAAATAAAAAAAGAGAGACCGAAGCCTCTCTTTAAATTTTTAGTAACGCAAGTGCTTAATAGCCATCACGGTCCATACGCTTTCGCATTAATTTGCGGTAGCGTCGCATAGCTTCGGACTGCTCGCGTACTCGACGTTCTGAAGGTTTTTCAAAATGCCTACGCATCTTCATTTCACGATACACGCCTTCGCGTTGCATCTTCTTCTTTAACGCCCGCAGCGCTTGTTCAATATTGTTATCGCGGACTTGGACTTCCATGATTTAATCACCTGCCTCTCGAACTATAATTATTATCACGGTTTTAAAGGGATTTCAATACCCATAAAAAAAGCTGCCCTTAATTAAAAGGACAGCCAAAGTCTTTAATTAAACTATTGTGAAATAGCTTATAGAGGCTTTATGTTAACTGCAGATGTTTTGCCCTTGTTTGTAGCAAGTTCATAGCTAACTCTTTGACCTTCATTTAAAGTCGCAAGTCCTGCGCGTTCTAGTGCACTAATGTGAACAAACACATCGCTGCCACCATTTTCAGGTTGAATGAATCCAAAGCCTTTAGTTGCGTTAAACCATTTCACTGTACCTGTTGCCATTTTAGTCTCCTTAATTAGTTTCGTGTTGGTCATTTTAACTATTAAAATAACCGTTAAGAGTTTATGTCCCTAACTTTCCAGTTAAGTCACCCTTTGTCAACACTGTCTGGATGTATCTGGAGAATATTGTTTTATGTGTACACAAAATTATGTTCAATAGCATTATGGCAGACTTGAGTATCTTAAGAGTAGTAGTAAACATCTTTTTTATTGTACATTAATTTAGGTGGTTGTCAACATTCTTGTAATTTAGTTTTTATTGGATCACCCAAAGTTCAGAAAAGATTTCTATTTAGCTGTCACGCCAATTTTTTCTGTTTTTAAAAATACGGCCTTTCCGTTGGTTTTTTTCCAGGGCATGTATTCATAATTCGTATGCAATTCGGTGCCATGAACAAATTGCAGTGTGGGATCTTCATTAGGGTTAGTAATCTCAGCACCGAAAAGCTTAGCTATTTGTTTACCTAAATCATAATGACTGCATATTTTTTGACTTTTTAAGTAGTTGTTTAGGCTTTGGTCAGTGTTGATTGCATAAGCCCAAACCGGCACATCCACAACCTCTGAACGCATTAGGTTATGCCCAAATAGACCATCTTCACCAACCAACTGACCATGATCACTTGTAAAAACAACGACGGTACCGCTGGGTAGAATTTTTTTAATACATGTAATGCACTCTTTTATCCAATGATCATGATAGGTAATAGCATGAGAATATTCGTTTCTGGTTTGTAGTTCTCTAGAATTTATAGGTTTCTTTGTTTCTGAAATAGGAAAGTATTTTTCCCAATTGCTATAAGGTTCATGTATGTGTCGCAGGTGAATCACAATAAAGTTTTTGTCACCAAACTCCTGCCCTGTTAAAACATCAAATAAAGCCTCGTCGCCCTTTTCTTTTAAAAGTTTTAGGATGTCTTTTTTAAAGCTATAAATGTCAATAAATTGTGTGCCAATTTCATGGAACAACCCCTCCCCTTGAGCAGAAATTAAAAATGTTTTGTACCCCTGGTGACGTGCCAAACGAAATAAATTCGCAGCCTTACTATTGATTAGATCGGTGAAACCTGGATTATGAGCATTATTAAAAAACAGCTGTAATGCAGTTAGCGTATCTACACTACTTGAAATTCCCTTGGCATAAGCAAAATTTACGTCACTCTTTAATTTTGCTAAGAATGGGGTATTAAGTTCGCCATACCCGTAAAGCTGCATGTAGCGGCTACTCACGCTCTCTCCCATTATGAAAACAACATTTTTAACTTTGGGCTTACCATAGGTAATAACATAAGGTTTGTAATGAAAATCATGCAATTTCACTTGCTTGTTAACTAACCAATCTGAAAAAGCCCTTAGGGTGTTGTGGAGGGTGCTTGAGATCGGTTTAGTGTGAAACAATTGATGTCCTTTTAGGTATGACAACATGGGGTTAACAGCTAACGCTAATAAAACCACACCCCACATAAACGGTGTATGCCGGCATTTCTTCGTATACAGCACAGCAGCAATAAAAAAGGCTAATGATAAAGCTTGTGCCAACCATACAGGCCATAAGCTGCTAACCAGTGACGTGCCAACTTCAAAAATCTCATCAAATTCAACAAATGCTTTGGTAATGTCTTGGCTATTAATAGGTGCCCCAAAATATGCCCAATGATTAAGCTGCACCGCTTGGGCAATGGTAACAAGCGCTACAATCGCAAAAAGAAATTTGCGGCTTTTAATCATGCTCAATACAAAAGATAACGCCAGCACGCTTATGAGTGTGGTCAAGGGGATCGTGCAACTAAGCATTTTTGTAACACAGCCCAAGTACCAATCAGGCAACAAAAACCCAAAGAAAAATAAGCCTGCACAAACAAAATTTTGCCTTGAAATCATATACAGTTTATTTCCCAAAATTAAAGTTTTCATGATGAATATTTCTTCTGACAGAGATGTTGGGCAATGTCAATATTTCAGGAAAAGCACATATTGAACCGCATTAAAAAGTCTTCTACTGTCAAGATGATGGTATGGACGCCGATTTAAGAGTGATCTTAAATCAAACTGCGTGGTCAA
>JBAXJB010000003.1:0-84482 GCA_037138055.1 Alphaproteobacteria bacterium
TTTTTTGATGTATGTACCACCATTTAGTGGTGCAGTTTTGCACTGCCATTTACAAGCGGTATACAGTTCCAAAAGTCGTTTCAAATTCTTCGCCTTTTCTATCATTAAAATTTGCAGAAAGTGCAGCTATTAGTATTAAACTTAACAAAATTTTTTGCATTGAATTTCTCCATTAAATAAATTGATTTAGATCAAAAATAAACTCGCCTCCCGAATTTTGACGGAAAGCGAGTTTTTGATACTTACGACAAACAATTAAGCCGTATTACACAATATATGATGGAAATATTACTATTTAGTTAAGAAGGATAAACTACGTCTGACAAACGCAAAACATACGCTTCACCAGTTCCTTAATGTAATTCACCTGAGCTGGAAATGTGGCATTATTTTGTTTTTTTTACCATTTCTGACTTAATAAATTCATGCAAAGCACGAATACGCCCTAAACCATCTAACGAACTAGGATAAGTGAAATACATTGTCATTGTTGGTGTTTGTATATCAGTAAATAATTCAATTAAATCATCATGATCAGCCGCTATAAAATCAGCTAGAATTGCGATACCAATCCCTGCTTTTACAGCCTGGAGCATTCCATATGCATTGTTAATTGATAGATATGGTACACGCAACACCCCTGGTTTTGTTCCAAAACGCAATAACCAGCTCGCATTTGAAGCTGGAGCTCCAGATTCTCCAAATGCAACCAATTTATGTTGATCAAGTTCTTCAGGAGTTTTAGGCATTCCATGAGTTTGAATATACTCTTTGCTTGCGTATACGCTCATACGAATGTTCGCGAGTTCTTTTTGAACAACATCATCAGTTGGAGAAGCTTCATGATAATTGATGGAGACATCCGCTTCGCGCATTGTAAAATCAACATCATCATCAGTTAGCTGAATATTTAGTCGTAGTTTTGGATAGTTTTGCATAAACTTTTTAAGCCTCGAGGCTAACCAGACTGATCCAATACCTATGGTCGTTGCCACTCTTAGGCTGCCTGATAAACCATCTCGTGATTCGCTTATAATTGTGCCAATTGCGTTGACGTGCGCAAAGATAATACGCGTAATCTTAAAAAGATGCTCGCCTTGCTCAGTTAAGACCAGACCTCGAGCATGACGATTAAACAAACTAACGCCAATATTAGTTTCAAGACTGCTAATTTGTCGACTAACTGCGGACTGACTAACATTCAACGCATGTCCAGCATCTGTTAGACTTCCTGCTTGTGCAACGATATGAAAAACTCTTAATCTATCCCAATCCATGGCATGACCTTTTGTTGAATCTGCTATGCGCGTAATATCACAGAGTTTTGTAATATTGTACAGAAAAATAAAATTCGAACGTAAACATACCTTTTTATAAGCCATAAATATGTTCATACTCAAAACATGGAAATGATTAAAAACAACAACATTTTATTAACTAACACTCGTCCACCTACGAGTAAAGAAAAAGCATTTTGGGATGGTCACGGATATACTGTGCACCATCAAGCATTGCTAACCGTACAATTTTTACCAGTAGCTTCTCTAGATATAACTCCCCAAGCCATTGTTTTGACATCCGCCAATGGAGCATTAGCCCTAGAACATTCTGACTGGGATCGCAGCATTCCCGTGTATGGTGTGGGCGTAGCTACGGCAACTGCAGCTAAGAGCGTAGGTTTTATAGAGTGTTCGTCTCCTTCAGATAAGCCCTACCCTTCTGCCCTCAATTTGATTAATTGGATTAAAAATAATCTTGATCCTGAAGATGGTGTAATTGTTTTTGGATGCGGTGAGCATTTACGCCATGACATAGCCGAAGAGCTTTCTAAGTTTGACTTTCAAATGTTAAAAATTCTTTTATACAAAATAGAACCAGTGGAAAATTTTGATACTGAAATTACGCAATCACTAAAAAATGGAAATATTGAATCTGTCTCTCTAAATTCAGAACAGGCCATTAAAGCGTTTATCGCCTTATGCCAAAAAAATGATATTGCTTTTAAAGATTTTAATATTGTGGTTTCTAGTGAATTTTTAAAAAACTGCGCAATACAGTTGGGTTGCGTGAATATATCAGTTACTTAGCAAAACCACCAAACGCGAAACAAACAGCAAAAATTTATCGAAAAACAATAATTTTTTGTTGACTAATAAAAAATTTCGCATAAAATGCTCTCATTAACTTAAATTCATTACCCCACATGAAAGACCTACAAAAAGTAAGCAAATATCTCAAAAAAATGTTTCATAGCCTTGCCATAAGTACAGCTCCATATATCATCTTCTTTTGGCTTTTTATTGAGTGGTCACCCATCAATAATGCCATTCGTAAGGGATTGCTTATTGAGCCTATTCAAACACCCGAAGGAGCCATAAATTTAGCAACTGTTCAACTCTCTTCCCTTACAAAATTTATTGGATGTATTGGTCAGTTATTAGAAGCACTTCCCTATATTTTAGGGTTCGCGATGCTTAAGAGATTATTTGTAGCTTACGAGCAAAAAAGAATTTTTACAGTTGAGAACACCCAAATATATAAAAAAATTGGCTGGCTTGCATTCCTCAATGGGCTATTTTTTATTCCACTTGCTCAAAGCCTTATGGTGCTTGCAGCTACCTTATCAAGCCCTCCCGGTCACAGGTATATTACCCTAAACTTTGGCACTCCTAACGTAGAATCAATTTTTTGTGGGCTCTTACTTGTTGTTATTTCGCTAGTTATGCAAGAAGCACAGGGTTTGCAAGAAGAAAATCAGCTAACAGTTTAGGGAGATTTTTATGCCTATTATTATAAACTTAGACGTTATGCTGGCTCGTCGTAAAATGAAGCTGCAAGATTTGGCAGAAACCGTTGGTATTACCATTCAAAATTTGTCGATCTTAAAGACAGGTAAAGCAAAGGCTGTGCGGTTTTCAACTCTTGAAGCCATTTGCCATGCCTTGAATTGCCAACCTGGTGATATTTTAGAATTTAAGGAGTAGATTCATGAAAATACTATTTTTACTAAGCTTGATCACAGGCGGACTTGCAGCAGCAGCAAGTCCTGAAATCACTCCATTTAAATATGTAGATACACCAGCTCCCTATGAGATTCCTGCATCATCGCGTTTTACAGCGAAACGTGATGCTGATGCACCCGACATTGTTTACTACTTAAGTAAGCCAAACGTCACGAGCTACCCTATTGCCATTGTTTGTACTGGTTCAACATCAAAAGATAGCATAACTAGCGTTATCCATATTCACCGGTATTTCCTACAAGAATTTTTAGACCTGGGCGCAGGTGTTTTAACTGTAGAGCAATGGGGCATAGACGGAGAGAGAGTCGACGAAAAAGAATTTATGCACCATTACACCTATACCCAGCGGCTAAATGATCATAAAACCGTTATTGAACATTTAAGATCAAATCCTCCTCCTGGATGGAATGGTAATTTCATCTTCTTAGGTGCTTCTGAAGGTGGCCCTTTGGTTACCACCCTTACAACACTTTACCAAGATTGCACGATCGCCACTATTAATTGGAGTGGAGCAGGCGCTTGGAATTGGCGAGAAGAACTATGGGCATTCATACAGGCTGAACCACAACTAAAAGCAGAGAATTCATCACGTGAGATTTATGATGCACACATGAACGAAACTTTGCGTAACCCAACACCAAACGAAGACTATATGGGAATGACGTATAAATACCATGCTGATGCGCTTACTTATCCTGATTATGAGTACTCAAAAATTCACACACCTTTTTTAGTTGTCAGTGGAGCCCTCGATAGCATCATTGATTCTTCAGATCAATTTGTAGAAAAAGCATTAGCTGCTGGCGCTAACATAACTTATTTTCGTATTGGGGATATGGACCACTATGTGCGCAAACGACCTGAGATTGTAGAAAAGTCGTTTGAATGGCTGAAAAAACAATTAAATTAGGGTATAAAATCTGATGGGGCCTCATTATAGAGTCCCCTTCTTGCCCATGCATTAATAGCACCCGTTGCAATTTTTTCTAGATCATTGGTACAAATATAGTTTTCTATAATTTTTTTCCCAGCAAGCATAACAGTGTGTGGCTTAGCATCGGGTGCATTATTGATTAATACTGAACGCAATTTTCCATAAGGCAATGGCACAAAGCACGGATGATTTAAAGACCATAGTAGTAAATCAGCCCGCTGACCAACCTCTATTTTTCCACTGCTCGGTGAATCAATAATCTTTAATCCATTGGTAATAAGCCAATCAAAAATAATTTCTTCACTAAAAACCAATGGGTCTTTATGCACGCCATTATGCAGCAGCGTAGCAAAATAGGCTTCGTTCAAAATATTGTTGGTATTGTTGTTGGAACAAGCATCTGTTCCAATGGCAATGTTCACTCCGTTTTTGTGAAAAGAAAGCATTGGGGCAATACCCACACCGGTTTTTGCATTACTAACAGGGCAATGAATTACTGATGCACCTGAACGTGCAATAAGTTTAATTTCCTCATCATCAACAGTCGCGGCATGAATAAGGTTCCAGCGTTCATTCAAAACACCAAGATTTTCTAGTAAGCGTACTGGTGTTGTGCCACGGTTTTTACGGCATGCCTCAACGGATTCTATACCCTCGCTCATGTGAATGTTAACCCTGGTGTTATACCTTATGGCAATGTCATTGAACAAAGTTAGTAATTCATTCGAGGCAGTTAAAATAGAAGCAGAGCCAATGTGGATCTTCAAATTTTCGCAGTTCGATTCAAAATATTTTGAAAATTGTTTTTCAACATCTTCTAAATTAATTTGAGCGGGAACATTTCCCTTGCCTTCCCAAACATCGTTAAAAACGCAATTAAGGGCACCGGTAATGCCAATATCGTTGAAAGCCCTAATAACCGGTTCTGGTCGTGATGCTATCGCGTACACACTTGTTGCACCACTTTTTAAAGCATCAAGTAAAACAAAAATAGCTTGGTGATAGCGGTCTTCATCGTTCTTTTTTTGCGCAGTATGCATAGCACTTAGCAAGTTAGTAATTGAAAGCTCGTCTAGCATGCGCCGATCAAGTAACTGATTGGGATGCAGATGACTATTAACAAAACCGCTAGTGACAAAGAAATGTTCTGATGAAATATCAAAAGCACTTATGGCAGTGCGATCAATTTTTTCTATTACACCATCTTTTATAAAAATATCAGCCAGTTCATAGCTATTACTTTTATGGTGCGGCTCGTTGCCATAAGATTCTAAAATGACGCTTTTTAAAAAACTATCCATCCTGGCTTTCTTGATTTCACAAAATTATGTTACGGTTTTTCTGCAATCAGTATTACATTTTCACGGCCATCTAATTCCCATGATGCTGACTTATAACTAAGCGGCATCATTTTGCATTCAATAACTCTAAAACCATTTTTTTCAAAATCAGAGCTTAGAACCTTATCATCTAAGAAAAAGAAAGGCTCATCTGTAATATTGTCACGCTGCTCTTGAGTTGTCACATTAGAATTCAGATAAACACGCAACGACTGCACAAACCCTGGATTTACTTCTCCAGCCGTCACTCGCCTTTCATATTCGGGGACAAAATTCTCAAAACGCTTCACGTATGGTGTTATCGCCACAATAAAAATACGTCCTGCTGGTTTTAGAAGAAGAAACAAATGCTTAATGGTCATTTCCAGTTGTTCAGGGGTTAAGAAATGTAATACTCTACCGACAAAAATAGCCTCATATATACCAATATTATTTATATCATGAGATTTTGTAATATCAGCCTGAATAAATTGTACTTGCTTCGCACTCTCACTGCTCAATTTATTCTCATTAATCATCTCAGCTAATCTTTTGGCAGCAATAAACAAGTGCCGCCCTTCTAAATCACTAAGGGTATATTTTGTGTTTTTGCTCTGCTGCAAAGCAGCAAGCATTACACTACCGTATGTGCCACCAATTTCTAATACTGATTTTCCTTTAGCAAATTTTAAAAATTCTATAGATGCATAATCAAATTTTGCTGTAGCTGCCCCTTTTTTGTTTAGGGTTTGAGTACGCCCATCTGCTTCCGGTGTTTGAGGCTTCAAATTAAGTTCATCACACTTTGCTAATGCTAACTCATAGGTAAACACTCTATCATTAGCAGACTCTGCACAAACGTGTAACGAACACATAGCGATAACAAATAGCGCTCTGATTTTTGCAAAATTATTCAACATAATCTTCATGATAACTACCTTATTCATGAAACAACTGAAGTTACACTAGTCCTTTTTAAAAAACCACTCCATTGTTTTTTTTATGTGGAAGTAGCAAACCGCAAAAGGTTGCGCTTGAGCGCTTTAACTAATACATCTATCACACAGCAATATACAGTTTTTAAAAATTTCAACTTCAAACTAATTTTTTTCTTTTTTATGGCCAGTCAGCTTCAAAGTTCAAACGATTTTGACCTTATCAATTATGCAAGGTCATTTGCTGCAACTCAAGAAAAACCATTTTCTTGTTTTCAATTTGTGACCCATGTTCTTGCACAAAGCGCCCCTCTTGCACACCAGGAGTTAATGAAAAATCATAAAATTATTTTGCAAAAATTACCTGCGGAACACTGCACTCAAGATTTTATCCCTTATTATTATTCTTTATTACCATTCCCAACTTTAAAATATTGGAAAAAAATTGAAATCACAGATGTGCTATCGGGTGATGTTTTAATCTACATTGATAATGCTTACAATCCTGATCCTTTATCCAGAGGAGATAACATTCCCTCAGGAACACATGTTGCTTTTGTAGACACTGTATTAAGCAATGATGGGACAGACTGTCTAAAATTAAAATTGCTTGATAGCTCAAACCGCGTACGAGGACGTCTTCTTTGTCATGCAGAGAAAGAACCTCCTGGTACTGGTTATGTTGCTTATAGTTTTGCAAAATTACTTTTTAAAAATTCAACTAATTCATGGGATATTAAATTTGATTATCAAAAACTTTTAACAAAAAAATACACCTATGCTTTTAGGATTTTTAAAAAAGTAAAATAAAGCTCCATAGAGCTTCATAATAGGTAAATATAACGCATCCTGTGATAATCTGTTGCTACAACGCAGTGCCAACAACTATATCACGTGCCCAAGATGATCCTGCACCTAGCTTTAATACCGAACCACTATCAAATAGTAAACCACCAGTAAATACATCTCCGGCAGTATGAGCTGCTGGAACTGAAATATTGTCATCTACTGAAAGCACTCCGTATTGCTGCACTTCCATTAGTCCTGGAACAGCTCCGGCAACAGTATTTGAACATAGTTCAAAAATTGCCCCAACACTTCCTGTAGCACCAATTGTCATAGCTGCAGTTGGTAATTTTCCAACACCACTAACGCGCATAGTTCCTTCCACCACATCAATCGGTAACGATGCACTATGCAGATCTACAACAACTAGTATGTATCCAGATCCAGATTTTATTAATAAGTTACTTCCTGTCGCTCCGTTAAGCGTTAAGGTATCAGCGTTCGCAATTGTACCTCCAGAAGCACTTGTATCTAAATTGTTTACAATAGTATCTCCAACAATATCTGTAGTCAAAACTTTGCCACCCAAAATTAAGGAATCCATAGTTACTGCCTTAGTACTATTAATTGCTCCATCGAACGATAGTGTAACTTCTGGAAGATTAATATCAGTTGTCGCTTCTAATATGCAATTTGCACCATCAAAGTATAATCCAATTGCTGGAATAATATCAGACGCATCAACAATAACTCGCCCTCCTTGTATCCTTAAATAATCGATTATGCTTCCTACGCAATCAAAATCAAGCGTTCCTCCACCTTTTTTAGTAACTTCTGCTGCGATAATCGGTGCTGTGACTCTTGAGCTATCTCCGGTATCAACTTCAAGATTAATCTGCGTGTAGTGAGTTATATACCTACCAAGACCCAAAGTAACCGGTTGCCTTAAATAAAGACCTGGCGCTCCATGCACATAAACATGTCCATCCTGTACAGTTATATAGTCAATATTATAATCAGGCCCAGTAAGATCAAGTAAACCACTACCTTTTTTAAACAATGTTTCTGTAGTAATGCCGGCGGATATTGTTCCGGTGTCAGTTCCATCTACCTCTACATCTAAAGAAGTAGCGCTAAGTTGGCCAGCCATAACCATGGTGGTCAAAAAGGCTAATGTAAAATTTTGAAAAATAGTCATTTTTAAGCTCCTAAAATAAAAAAATCAATTGTGAACTTTTAGTATTTCAAAGAATCATTAAAAATTAATAAATAGTAACTAAAATTATAAGTAATTTTTATGTTTTTGATATGTATATATTAAATATTAAAGAAAACACAAAGTATATCTATAATATTATTAATAATGAGATCTGAATATTTTAGGAAAAATATAAGATTAATGAGAGACGAGCGTCTCTGTCGTAGCATTAGGCTTTGGCGCTAACCATATAGCCATTGCAGCAAATGCAAATGCATAAGACACTACCAAAAAGATATGATTTGTTGCTAACATCACTGCTTGAGATTGCAATAGCTGATCTAGTAAGGGCAAGGCTAATGATTCATTCATGTCCCCGGCCATTGATGCAATTTGATCAGGTACTGCAATTTTATCAACCAAGTCATTTCGCAAAATGTTTGTTCTATCTTCCCATGCAGTTGTTACTATAGATACAGCTATCGCACCAGAGAGGGTTCTTAAGAAATTCATTAACCCTGCTGCAGAAGCTACTTCTTCTGAGTCAACGCTAGAAAGTGCCAATGCTGTTAAAGGCACAAAGAAAAAAGGCATCCCAATTCCCTGTACCAGCATTGGAATTGACACCTGAAAATGTGTCATATCAGTTGAGCCAAATGAACGGTAAAAAGTTACCAACCCAAGCCAACCTACTCCGCAAAACACTAACATTCGTTGATCATACTTTGTTGAGAATTTTGCTGCAAAAGGAGCTGCGCAAACAGCTAAAACTCCTAGTGCAGCCGTTGTAACCCCAGACCAAGCTGCGGTGTAACCCATATAGTTTTGCAACCATAGGGGAGTTAAGACAATAGAGCAGTTAAAAGCACCAAAAGCCAAACTGATAGTCAGCACACTTGCAGCAAAACCTCTGTGCCGAAATACGCGCAAATCAACAATTGGGTGATCATGAGTTAGCTCCCAAATCATAAAGCATGCAAATCCTATAACAGCTATAAATAAAAGTGCCCATATTTCACTTGATTCAAACCAGTCATAATTTTTGCCTTCATCTAACATAATTTGTAAAGCAGAAACCCAAATTATTAGTAAGGCAAGCCCAATAAAATCAATCTTATTTTTGATGATAACTGATTCAAATCGACGCAAAAGCTTCAGCAAAACAGCGCCGCAAACCAAAGCTAAAGGAATATTAATGAAGAAAATGTATCCCCACCCCCAATTATCACAAATATAACCGCCAACTACAGGCCCCATTACTGGTGCTACGAGAGTTGTCATTGCCCATAATCCCAAGGCTGTACTTCTTTTTTCTTTGGGAAAAATTTGCATAAGTAAAGTTTGGGAAAGGGGCATTAATGGCCCTCCTGCCAAACCTTGAAATACTCGACCTGCAACAAGCATACCAAGACTATTGGCAAATCCACACATTGCTGAAAACGCCCCAAATAGCATCATGCAGGTTGTAAAAACTCGCAGTGTGCCAAAACGGCTAGCAAGCCATCCAGTTAAGGGCACACAGATAGCTTCAGCTACCGCGTAAGAAGTAATGACGTAAGTTCCTTCTGATAAGGAAACAGCAAGACCACCTGCTATACTTGAAACAGAAACATTGGCAATGGTCATATCAAGCACAACAACAAAGTTTGCAAGAGCTAATAACATAGCAGCAACTATTAATTTACCGCCTGTTAAAGGCTGTATTACATCTAAAGCTGAAGAGTTACCCTTCATTTTTTATAATCAGAAACATCAATATCAACCTGCATTGACAAGCCAACTTGCAAAGGATGAAGTTTTAATTCTTCTGGATCAAGCTCAATTCGAACAGGAAGCCGTTGAACAACTTTTATCCAATTACCTGTTGCATTTTGCGCTGGAATAATAGCAAAAGCAGCCCCTGTACCACCTGCAATACCAACAACTCTTCCATGAAAAATCACCGAAGAACCGTAAAAATCTGCCGTGAGTTTGGCTGTTTGCCCCGCTTGAACCTTTCGCAACTGAACTTCTTTAAAATTAGCATTCACATGCATATTTTGCATTGGCACCACTGACATTAAAGCTGAACCTGGCTGCACTCGTTGCCCCAATTGCACCTGACGCTTTGCAATTACCCCATCGATGGGCGAATGAACAGTTGTACGATCAAAATCAACTTGCGCTTGCTCAAGGGAAACTTGAGCAATATCAAATACAGCTTGCGCTGCCTTAAAAGCATTTTTAGCATTGCTTACTTCTTCTGCAGAAACAGAACCTGACTTAGTGAGCGCTTGTCTGCGATCTGAAATTAGTTTTGTACGGTCTAAGTCTGCTTGTGCTTTACTAAGGTCAGCTTTAGCACGCGCAAGCACAAGACGTGCATCTGTATCATCAATATTAACTAATACATCACCTGCATTTACAACGCTGGTATCTTTATAATGAATTGCTTTCACAATGCCACCAACTAATGAAGTAACCTGAGCAATTTCTGCACCTACATAAGCATTGTCAGTAGTTACATGCTTTGAACTCACAAAAAAGTAATAAACAAAAAAAACAAGAGCCATTAAAAAAACACATAACCCAAGCAATACAAATAAACTTTTTCGTTTGTTGTCTTTATCAATTTTTACGCAATTAAACAATTTATTTTTCATTAGTTTTCCTTGATACTAACACTAGAATATCAATTGTCTTTATAGACTAATTGCTCTAATAACCAGCATGAGAATGAGAAACTGCATCACTTCCAGTTTCTGCTATTTCTGCCCCCGTTAAAGCATTCAGTAATTTTGAGGCATTGAGATACTGTAAATTCTCACTCAAATTTGGAGAACCGTTAACCATTGCAACAGGAACCTCTGAAGACCAAGCCAAGCGTATAGGCAAACTTAACGACCCAGCAATATCAAGCTTACTCAAAATAATATGTCGAACTCCAAATTTTTTAATAAAACTCACATAATCAGGAGACAAACTTACACAACCATCACATGGCACAACAAGCACGGGATCAAAAACAAACTTTTGTGCAGAAAGTAACCAATTTAAATCGTCAGAATTTTTTAGATTAACACCTTGGGTGTCAATTAATTTAATAACATCTGTTTGATTTTTAATATTTTCCTGTAAAGAAAGCCAACCTTCTTGGCCAAAGTAGTAAGGTACATCTAATTTGTGAGCATACGCTTGCAATAGGCCTTGACCAGATGTTTTTATGGTATCGATATTATAAATTTCAACAGCGCGATCACTTGCTTTTAATAAAGCTGCAACTTTAGCCAGAATTTGCGTTTTGCCCACACCAAAAGAGCCCAAAAACACAACGGGTTTTAGACCCAAGATTTTGCGTATCCATTGAGGTTCAAAATTTAGACACTCAGATAGAGATTCAGCAATATTAATTCCAGTCAGTGTTAAATAAGGAGACAAGCACTTTAGCCAGAAATCTTGAAAATCCTGTCCAAGGTAATGTGAACTGCAAATTTCTTCGACCATTCGAATAGCTGACAAAGGATTATCAATACGATTTTTCTCAGCCTTTCTAAGAGATGGCACCAGAATAGGCTCTTCCCCTTCAAAAAGAGCTACGGTAACACGAACTTGATTATTAATTTCTTCTGTTCGTTCTATTGCGACATCTTCACCGAAGCGTTTTTTGACTTCTTGAAGAGCCTCATTTAATGTAGGAGCCGTAATTGTAATTTTTTGCATACGTAAACCGAAATTTTACTGATTGTGAATTATCATGACATTAGATTAAGTGTAAGAGTTATCGGATGAGTTTTACAATACGTTTGCTAATTTGGTTTAAAAGTAATTTTGTAGGTAGTGATAGTTATGGTAATCGCTACTACGAAGAGAAACATAAAAAAACATCTGATGGAAGTAAACCTAGACGTTGGATTGTGTACAAAGGAAACAGTGAAGCAAGCAAAATCCCCCCTGAATGGCATGCTTGGCTACATTACCGAGCAGACCAACCATTGCAAGGTCAGATTTATGCATGGCAAAAACCACATTTGCCTAACCTTACAGGAACACCATATGCATATAATCCTGAAAACACTCACGGAAAAGTTATAGAATTAAAAACTAAAAAGAACCCAGTTTACGAACCTTGGAAACCTAATGAATGAAAAATATTATGAAGTAGTGGTAGAAGAGCATCACCACGACCTTCGCCTAGATAAGTTTCTAACGCTTACCACCCCATTTAGTCGGACACGCATTCAAGACTTATTAAAGTCTAATGCGATTAGAGTTGAGCCTTTAAAAATTTTCGACGCAAAAACCAAAGCAAAGACAGGCGAGCATTATTTTATTGTTGAACCAGCCGCAATTGAAGCTGACCCACAACCTCAAGACATTCCATTGGATATTCTATTCGAAGACGAGCATCTCTTAGTATTGAATAAACCAGCAGATTTTGTGGTGCACCCGGCCCCTGGTCATTATGACGGAACTTTGGTCAATGCATTGCTGCATCATTGTGGAGATAGTTTATCTGGTATTGGAGGCGTTAAACGCCCAGGTATTATCCATAGATTAGATAAAGACACCAGTGGGATTCTTGTTGTTGCTAAAACGGATGCAGCTCATCACGGGTTGTCACAACAATTTCATGACCGCGAAGAACAATTAACAAAAATATATTGGACTATCGTGTTGGGTCGCCCCTACCCTACTTCGGGGATGATTAATGCTCCAATTGGTCGACACCATAAAGATAGACAAAAAATGGCTGTAAATGCAAATGGTAAGACGGCTCAAACTAGCTATAAAGTTTTGAAAGTCTTCACATCACAAAAAGATCCACAAAGTCAGATTAGCTTTGTAGAATGCCAGCTACACACAGGCAGAACACACCAAATTCGAGTGCACTTACAACACCTTGGCGTACCTGTTATTGGCGATGAAGTATATGGTAAAAAGCCCAAAAAAGGCTTGTGGCCAGAGAGCGTGTATGCATTTCCAAGACAAGCTTTGCATGCTTATTCACTATCTTTTATGCACCCCATATTACAAGAACAACTGTCTTTTCAAGCACCCTTAGCCAGTGACATGGAAGAATTATTAAAAAATTTGAGTAATGACTAATTATTTATATGTTGTTTGTATAAATTTTATGTAAATTAACTTTTTATTTATATTGTTGTATTAGCATTGAAGCTAGAGATAATATTACAAAAATTGTATCATGAAAATATTAAGCATTATATTCCTAAGCATTTTTTGCATGAGTTCAGCTAGCGCTAGCTGGTTCGGAGGCGGAAGCTCCGCACAAACAAAAACTAAAAATACAAATAGTGGATCTAGCTGGCTAGCTAAAGCAAAAGCAGCAATGCCTGGAAGTAACGCTGCACTTGAGAAAAATTGCAAAGATCCAAAATTTAAAAAAGCTAATGCAAAGAAGTGTACAGATTTTGCAGCTGCACAAAAAAAGAAAAAAGCAGATGCCGCACTTAAAAAACAGTGTAAAAATCCAAAATTTAAGAAAGCTAATGCGAAGAAGTGCCAACATGTAGGTGGCTTACTTGGAAGTATAGGAAATGCGGCATCAGGTGCAGTTAAAAATTTAAAGACAAAAGCTTCAGGTATGATGACAAAAAAGCCTGCATCATCAGCAAATGCTAAGACTCCACCTGCTAAAAAGAGTTCTATGTTTGGAAATATGAACCCTTTTGCAAAAAAGACCTCAGCTCCTGCTGCAAGCGCCAAGAAGCCTCCTGCTACAATGAGTTCTAGGTTAGCAAGCATGAATCCTTTTGCAAAAAAGACCCCAGCTCCTGCAACGGATGATGATAGTGCAAGTATAGCTGATGATGATGCAACTGTAGATGATGAAAACACTGCTCCAGAAGATGATGATGCTGACGCTGCTACAGAAGATGATGATGCTGATGCTGCTACAGAAGATGATGATGCTGACGCTGCTCCAGAAGATGATGATGCTGACGCTGCTACAGAAGATGATGATGTTGACGCTGCTACAGAAGATGATGATGCTGACGCTGCTCCAGAAGATGATGATGCTGACGCTGCTACAGAAGATGATGATGCTGATACTGGTGAGCAAGACGATTCTCAATAGTAATTAACCTTTAGGTACTTGTTGTTAACCTAGCTTTGTCAAAAAAGAAAAAATATTATGTTTGATAAAACATTAACAACAAGTACTTATATACAAGGCCTTCATGCAGAAGCGCGTGCCCTAAAATACTTGGAAGGTCTTGGCATGGCCTGTCTAGCTAAGCGGTTAAAAACTCCACATGGGGAAATTGATCTACTTATGAAAGACGGAGAAACCATTGTTGCAGCTGAAGTGAAGTATCGGAAAATTTTAGAAAATGCTGCGTATAGCATTAGGCCACCACAGCAAAAGCGTATTCAACACGCGCTTGAGTGGTGGATAGCCAATCATCCTAATTATATTCATCGTCCCCCTTTCCAACGTTTTGATGTTGTTTTAGTATGTCCAGGACACGACATAAAGTATTACAAAAATGCATGGATTTCAGAAATTCCCAACTAACATACTAATTCTATCAACACTTTTATGCCTGAATGGCTGTATTGCCCCATTTATAATGGGCGGAGCAGCAGCTGGTGCAATGGTAGCAACTCGCGAAAAAGGAATCGGCGGAACGATGTCCGATTCTAACCTTTGTACAAAAGTAAAAATGAATTTATATAATTTTAACGCAGATTTACACGCCAAAGTTTCCGTTAGTGTACAAAATCAAGAAGTCCTATTAACCGGTGTTGTGCAAGATGCATCTTGGTCACAAGAAGCAGAACGCCTTGCAAAAAGCGTTGATGGTGTAAAAAGTGTCATCAACAATATTGAAACAGAGGGTGAAGAAGGCCTAGGCTCAATGAGTAGCGATAGCTGGATTACAACTCGTGTTCGATCAAGCCTATTGTTTGAAAAAGATTTATATTCCTTAAATTATACCGTTGAAACAGTGAACGGCACTGTTTACTTAACTGGCGTTGGACAGGATGAAACCGAAATCAATCGTGTTGTTGAAATTGCACGAAATGTTGGTGGCGTTAAAAAAGTAGTTAATCATGTGAAAATCAAAGGGCAAGAAACAACTCCTGATTCTGCACCAGAAGCTGCTGCGCCTGCAGAAAACACTTCAGTTGAAGTTGCGCCGATTGACCAAAGCAGCACCATACCAGACGTTGAAGATAGAGGGTAAAAAGAACTTAAGATTATATAGTTTTTCTCAAGGTTCTTTGTAAAAACCACAAGGCTGGCAATAGTGTTATTGATGATAATAGAAATAGCACTACCCAGCCAAAATGTGCAGCCACATACCCTGCCCCAATTGATGCTAAAACACGTGATAACGACCCCAGCGAATACAGCAACGTAAAGTGACTTGCTACATAAGGGCTTTTGCAAAATAGTGACAAATAGCTAATAAACCCAGTTGCCAAAAGGCCCGATGAAAAACTTTCAATGCTTAACGTTAAAATAAGTAAATCTGTATGGTGCTGACCAAACGATGCTAGCAGAGCAAATAATGTACACGCTAACATCTGAAATACTGTGGCTAACTGCAAACAAAAGACAGTACCCCTACGATGCACTATTAATCCCCCGGCAAAGCTACCAAGTAGCATCAGGCCAACCCCATAAACTTTAGTAATAGAAGCGTATTCAAATTTTGAAAAACCAAGAGAAAACAAAAATGGTGCTCCTAGTGCATTCATTATTGTGCCAGCAACTTTTATTGTTAAAATGAATCCTATAAGGGGTATTAAAACAGGTGACTTCATTAAATCAATTAGTGGCGTTAAAAAAGTTTCCCGCCAAAACTTATTACTAAGTTTTTTTTGTTTTTGAAGAGCTGGGTCTGGCATATTCAGCAACCCAATAATCCCAGTCGCACAACATAGTGCCATAACCAGATACGCCCCTTTCCAGCCCATTATCATAGACAGGTAGACAGCGCCCGCACCCGAAGTAATCATTCCGATACGAAAACCAATTGATTCTGATGCAGCTCCTCCTCCAACATGGCTTGGGTCTGATGCGTAAATACGTAATGCATCGAGCACAATGTCATGGGTAGCTGCGAAAAAACTCACACAGGTTGCGGTGATAACAACGCTCATAAGATGCTCAACTGGGTTAAGCTGCGCCAAAACCACCAAGCTTGTAATAAGACATATAAGGGCTAGCAACCCGAAACGTTTAATCGGGTGCAAACTTGAAAAAATTGGAAGTTTAACTCTATCAAGAAAAGGGGCCCATAAAAATTTCAAAGCATAAGGCAGACTTACAGCCGTAAACATTCCAATAGCTTTTGTATCAAATCCACTCTCGACAAGCCAAATACTAAGAGTTGAAAGGGTAAGTAAAAATGGAATACCACTAGCAAATCCCATAGCCATTAAGCACAAAAAAACAGGATTGCTGTAAAAGTGAAATACGCGTTTTATTTTAAATATCTGTCGATGTAACGATACAATCATTAAACTCAACTAAACTAAATGGATAAACAGCCCGCCTGTGCAGCAGGCATTTATCAACCTTACTTTAAAACAGTAAGATGGCGGATGGGGTGAGATTCGAACTCACGAAGAGCTTACACCCTCGCCGGTTTTCAAGACCGGTGCCTTCAACCGCTCGGCCACCCATCCACATGTGTGAATATATAGAAGAATATTGCAGGCTTTTTCTAAAATCGCAAGTCTTTTTACAGCATTGCTCTTCAATTATATCGTTTGTCGCCTTCAAATTTGTAATCTTACTTAGTTTTCATATGATAAACGCCATCCCAATCCGCTGGGGGGGGAGTTTTTTTGAAAGCTTCACATCTTTCAATATAGAGTTCACATGGATCATCTTGGCCAAATATTTTTTGTAAATCGTGAAAAATAGTTAAAGCCTCATCCCAGCGTTGCTCAAGATAGAATCTAAAAGCTTTAGTAAATTCATTACAGAATTTTAGTTGATCATCACTTGGCAACACCAAAGGGTTGGAATTTTTCAAAGCAACTAATTCGTAAATGGTAACCCCTTCGTTTTTACCTTTAACCGCAACAATATCTAATGGGCGAACAACCGCATGATCGTGCAAATGGTGAACTGTTGCTTCACTAAGCATAATATTTGTTCCATAAGCCTTGTTAGCTCCTTCGAGACGTGCAGCCAAGTTAACGGAATCACCAATAATTGTATAATTCATTCTTTCAGATGATCCTATGTTTCCAACAATCACTTCACCTGTATGAATACCAATTCTTGTTAAAAGCTCTGGCTTCTTCTCAAATACCCACTTTCGATTAAGATCCAACAATCGTTTTTGACAAAGCAATGCCGTTAAACAACAATTTAGGGAATGGGCATTATCTTGTTGTGGAGCGCCCCAAAAAGCCATGATTGCATCTCCAATATATTTATCTGTCGTTCCATTGTTTTCAGCTACAATAGAAGTCATTTCATCAAAATATTCATACAAGTGTAACACCAGCTTTTCTGCAGGATAAGTTTCACTAATAGTTGTAAAATTGGCAATATCTGAGAAGAAAATTGACAATTGCTTTTTCTTACCGCCTATTTTTACTTCAACTCCCTTGTCCACAAGTTTTTTTACCAAATTTTTAGGCACAAATTTTCCAAATGAAATAAGGCTTTTCCGCATACGTGAAATAGAATTTTGCAGTTTTTGTATTTCTTTAATTCCAGAAACCACTTCAGCCACTGGATCCAAATCAAAATTAGTTATCTTATCGGCCTGTAATGACAGATTATTAATAGGTGCAGCTATACGCCTCGCCATAATCGCTATGACTACAATCGAAAGAATTAATATCAGAAGACAAATCAGCAGCGTATTACGTTGTGTAACCTTAACAACCCCAATGTATTCATCAATAGGAGTTATCATTAGAAATTCCCACCCTTTAAAGCCTTCCAGAAGGAATTCTTTAAATAGAGCAATATACTCAACATCTCCTGATGTGAAAATAAAACGTTGCTGTTTATCAATTTGCTTTGCACGATATGCAACTGATGCAGTCTTGTCAGTTAAATCATCTATAGTAACTAATTTAGTTTCTGTACCAACAACTTTAGAATAGTTTTTTTCAGTGGGATGAGCGACTATTTCACCTTTTTGATTAAGCACCATAGATACGCCTTTTATATCACTTTTTTGAAGATCAACAGCCAGTTTAGGTAAACCTACAGTGGAAGAAATGACCCCTACAAAGTCTCCAGTATCTGAAAGTAAAGGCACACCACAAGCAATACTTGGTGCTTGTGTTACATCAGAAACAAAAATATCTGTCCAAATATTCGAACGATTTTGCGCCGTTTTTATGTACCATGGACGATTTTTGTGAACCATGGTAATTTGCGCTTCAGGTATTTTTTCTTCGTCTATTTTTTTACCTTCATTGTCTAGATAGATCCATATTTCTGTTGGCTTTACATCGCTTCTATCAACGATTCTTAAAGCAAACACAGCTTTTTTAGGGAGAATTTTTGCTTGTTCAATACGATAGGTTGTACCTGGTGTTATTGGTTTTACTTGTACAAAATACCCTGACTCTGTGCCAACATATACACTATCCACAAGCTTATACTGGCGGCAATGTCCCATCATAAATTGAATTAAATCTTTGCTAATTACAGCAGCTTTTGAGGTATCTCGCACTAAGTACCCACCAAGTTCTGTTGAAGTTAGAACTTCACGAAAATTATCCGCAATACTTGAAACTTCAGAAATACTGGCATTTTCCATTAAACGATTCGAAAAATCAACAATTGAACGAGAGTTATTAATATAGGTGTAGGTTACAATGGAAATAGCTGTGATAACCTGTAAAACAAAAAAACTACTTAAAATATCAAATCTAAGATTTCTACTTTTGAATCTATTCGTTAACACACTGAAAAAACTTTTAATAATCATCACTAACTGCCTATATTTTTTATTTTAATTTTCGCTCCATTACTTAATTGTAAATAAAATGTATTAATTTGTTACTAACAAAAGCGTTAAAATACTTTGCATTCGATAATTTTATAGCTTATTGAACTAAAGGTTACCTTTACCACTTAAGTGTTGCAGAAAAATAAGTTGCCTTACTTTCATTATCAACTTCATAAGAAGCTGTAATAAGCATTGCATCCATATTGTGTCTTAATGCGCCTTGAATATCTGTATATTCTGTATCACCTGTCATTAGCACACGATCAGGACATTTTAGTTTCTTCAGTGCTCGAATAAATATTTCAGGAAACGGTTTACCAAAGCTAAGCACCTCGCCGCCTAGTTGCTGGTAGCGTTGTGATAATAAACCCGGACGTAAATGCTGTTTTTTCGAACAAAAAGCTAATAAATCAGGATTAGCACATATAAATTTCAAATTTCGTTTTATGGCTTGCTTAAAGATTTCATCATAATGAAGAGCAATATCTTTTGGATCCTTCACAGCGTGCGGAACCGCCAAAGCTAAAATAACATCCGCTTCATGAATATTATCCGTAACACAGTGTAATTTGCTGAGTTCCTGCCATTTTTCCCAGTAGTGAGTATCAATTAGATAAATTTTTTTTGCGATTTTATACTCATTCTGAATATATTCAAAACAAAGATCACCCGCAGTTAATACTGTGTGGTACAAATCTGTAGGTAAACCACATTGTTCCAGATTTTTTCTGCAATCTCTCCCTAAAAACGGAGTGTTTGAAATTAAAATAACTGGTTTTTTTAAGGAATTTAAAATTTTTAGCACCTCTAACGCATCTCTAAAAATCGCCCCTCCTTCATATAGGACCCCCCATAGATCAAATAAGAAACAGTCATACTTTTCTGAGACGTCACGAAAACCTTTTATAATTTTACTCATGCTATTTTTCATTTTATTAAAATTGTAAAAATTTTTATTTAATTTTTTTTATTACGTGTTAGCATTATAGAGGGAAAGTAAAAACCAAAAATTAAAAGTATTTATTTTGTGTTAATAATATCCATTATATTATTAACAGTTTAATTTTTTATTAATAAAACAAGTAATTTTATATGCACAAAGGATTTCCGATGACAGACAACGACATTATTGTCTCATTTATAGCTACAAATCCTGTATTTAAGATTTTAACACCAACTGATAAATCGCGCTTTATCAGTAAGTTAAGTGTTAAAAAATATAGTGTTGACGCTGTAATTCACAACAACTTTGATCACAGTTCTTCAGGATTTTTTGTAGTAAATGGGTCAGTTAATTTAAAAAACACAAATTTTGAAAAAAAAGTTAACGCAGGGCATTTCTTTTCTTGCGAAAGTGTTCTTGGGCTGCAAAATCACACAACTAAGGCCACTTGTATTGATGAATGCACAATTATTTCCCTGTCAGATGGTGCACTAAACACGCTGGTTAATTTAAATCCAGACGCGCTGGGTTATTTTAGCGAAAATACATTTGAAAATTTGGGAATAGTTGAAAAACAACCAGCCTCTGCCACAAAATTAAAAACATTCACAGAAACTGCTATGTTTGATTTTGAGGGTAGCATTTGGAGTTGGTTAGCCCTGCTTATTTGTACTCCAGCACTATATGCTTATATGCAAACTCCTGCAATTTCAAGTGACGCCAGAATATTCCTTACGTTTTTAGCAGTATGCATTTTTATGTGGGTATTTCGTTTAGTTCCTTATTATATTCCAGCACTATTTACCATACTTGGAACTTTAGCTGTCGATATAGCCCCTGTAAAAGTGGTTTTAAGCGGCTTTTCATCTGAAAGCTTCATTATGATTATGGCCCTTTCTGCTGTTAGCTTGGTAGTGATCAAATCAGGTATTTTGTATCGAGCCTTAATTAAATTATTATCGATCAGCAAGTGTAGTTATAATTTCTACAACTTTATTTTATTTTTCATAGGGTCAATACTTACACTCTTTATTCCAGCAATTGTCACTCGTTGCCAAATTATGGCGCAATTAACTAATGAGGCTAGAGACTTATTAAATACTAAAAAAACTGATTCGTTCAGCACAAGTTTGGCAGTTACAGGTTTTTTTGGAGCAAGCTTATTCTCAACCATATTTTTTACCGGATCGTTAATGAACTTTTTGGTGCAAAATATTTTACCAACCCAAGAACAAACCCAATTTCAGTCATTAGGCTGGATTAAAGCATCAATGATGATGGGAGCATTTTTTCTTGTTGGTTATTTAGTAGCATTTTGTGCAGTTTTTTTAAACAAGGAAAAATGCGAACTGAAGAAGGAAATCTTAATTTCAAAATTAAATGCTATTGGAAAAATCTCAATAATTGAATGGTGCGCAATTTCAGCTGTTGCTTTTTTGAGTGTAGGATTTTTCACATATTTTCAGCACCAAATTCACCCTGCTTGGGTTGCCACCATAACTATGGTAGCGCTTGTAGGAGTTGGGGCATTCAGTAAAAAAGATTTTCAAACTGGAATAGACTGGGCATTTATCATTTTCATAGCCACTTGCTCTGGAATTGGAGCAACTCTGAATTATCTAGGCTTAAATGATATTATTGCTAAAAATCTTGTTAATCTTTTAGGAACAAACTTTAAAGATCCTTTTTATTTTATATCGCTAATAATCATATCAACACTATTGATTAGGATGTTTTTACCAATAACACCTTCTGTGCTCATTCTATGCACAATATTTATTCCAATTTCAAACTTCTATAATATTAGCCCCTGGTTAGCCTCTATAGTGATACTAGTCACAGCGGATATGTGGTTCTTACCTTATCAAAACTTCTTCTATGTTATGTTTGAAGAATTTTCAAGCAGTAATTACAATCAGAAAAAATTTATTTTATTTAATATTATTATGAACATTGTACGTGTTGGGGCAATTTATTTATCGATGCCTTATTGGTCTAAACTTGGTTTGATGTAAAAAGGGATTATCATGATTAAATTACGCTTATTATTTGTAGGGTTATTTGTGCTTGGTAGCACCTATTTTTTAGTCAAAGAAAGTATTTCAACACCTAGGATTCTTGTATTACAAAGTTATGGAAGTGATTATTCTTGGACACATGATGTTGATGTTGGTATCAAGAAAATTTTGGAAAAAGAAAGTACTGTTACCGTAAGATGGCACTATATGGACACAAAAAATCACCCAGAAAAGCATTACTTAGAAAAAATTGGTATTGTTAGTAAACGAGTAATAGATCAATTCAAGCCATCCGTGATCATTGCAGTAGATGACGATGCTCAGGAATACGTGACTAAGTACTACAATAACGATCCAAACATTAAGATTGTTTTTTCTGGCGTAAACGCCACAAGGGAAGAATACGCCTTTGATAAGGCAAATAATGTCACCGGTATTTTAGAACGCTTACCAGTTGATGGCATTGTTGACTCACTACAGCTACTTGCAGGAACGACAAATACTATAAAAATAATTCATGTAAGTGATGAGTCAAAAACCGTAAAACTTGATGATAAGTTTTTGCATGCATATAAAGGATGGAAAAATGTAAAAATGCTTCCTTCACTGCTTGTTTCAACTTTTGATGATTGGAAAATAGCTATTAAAAAAGCCTGCAAAGACGCTGATTATATCGTTATATCAAATTACAGAAAAATCTATGATGTTAAAGGTAGTGAGAAAAAAGTTCTCCCTAAAGAAATAATGGCATGGACTATGACCAATGCTACTAAGCCAATTATAGGAATGAATGCGTTTATATTTGAAGATGGTGCGCGTTTAGCAATAGCAACATCCCCTTACGAACAAGGAGAGGTCGCAGCACAGTTTGCACTAGATATTATCAAGACAGGCGTTCTACCCCCGCATACTCAAACAAAGCAGTTCGTAGTAGGAATAGATGAAAAAGCTATCATGCAAGGTGGAGAATTTTTTGGACTCCCAAAAACTTATGTAGCCTATGCTTTGTATTCAGGAAAATTCAGACAAAAGAAAAGTAATGCAAAATAATACTCCTTCTCTTACGTCATAAGGTAGATGTTTGAAGCGCTGAATATTGCAATGCTTTCTTAAGCTTTTCAAAAGCAGAAATTTCTAACTGACGCACACGTTCACGAGAAATTGTTAAGTTTTGACTCATTTCTTCAAGTGTTTTAGGTGGTTCATCTAAGCGCCTGCCGATGATAATTTCTTGCTCCCTAGCATTGAGTGCTTTCATGGCTCCTTGCAATGCGTCACGACGTTTATCGAACTCATCACGCTGGACGATTTGAATTTCTTGATTGTCGCTTTCATCCGCTAACCAATCCATCCATTCCATAGTGCTTTCGCTATCATTAATTGGCGTATTTAAAGACGAATCGTGACTTGCTATGCGCTGTTCCATTGACCAGACTTCATCCTCTGACACATTAAGCTTTAACGCTATTTTTTGTACTAATTCTGGGGTAAGCTGGTCACTGTGAAGCTTACCATCCTTTTCTTGAGCTTCTTGGATAATTGCTCGTTTGGTTTTTTTTAAGGAAAAAAACAGCTTTTTTTGTGCGGCAGTTGTACCAATTTTTACCAACGACCAGGTATGTAAAATGTAGTCTTGCATGCTGGCCTTAATCCACCACATAGCATAGGTAGAAAAGCGAAATCCACGGTCTGGCTCATAATGTTTCATGGCTTGCATCATGCCGATATTGCCTTCAGCAATTAAGTCACTAATAGGCAGACCATATCCGCGATAGCCTACTGCAACTTTTGCTACTAACTTTAGATGCGCTGCTGCCAATTTTTCCATAGCCTTATGGTCTTGGTTTTCACGCCAATCTTTAGCTAGTTTATATTCTTCTTCAAGACTGAGAACCGCAAGGCTTCGAACCTTTTGTACATATTGATGGTGGTCATGATGCTGCTGCAAAATCATTTACAAATAAGACGCCTGCGTTAAGTTTAGCTAGTTTTTTATAGCGTATTCAAGCGGGGTATTTTTCAACTAGCAATCAGGCCTTCATTGATTTGTTGATTCCATAGTTTTGCATATAAGCCATTTTGTTGCAGTAATTTAGCATGGGTGCCTGATTCTGCAATTACACCTTGGTCTAATACAAAAATTTTATCAGCATCAACAATGGTGCTAAGCCTATGGGCAATAATAATTGTCGTCTGATTTTTAGAAATTTTTTGCAAACTTTCTTGAATGCGCTTTTCAGTAGAACTATCAAGAGCTGAAGTTGCTTCATCAAAAATGAAAATCTTTGGTTTTTTAAGTAGCATTCTAGCAATTGCTACTCGCTGTTTTTCACCACCTGATAGTTTCAAACCTCGTTCGCCAACTTTGGTTTCAAGCCCTTCAGGAAGAGATGCTATAAAACCATCAAGCTCTGCATTTTTAGCAGCATCTTGAATTTCACTAGGAGAAGCTAGTGGAGCACCGTAAGCAATGTTGTAACCAAGTGTATCGTTGAATAATACAGTGTCTTGCGGCACCATTCCCAAAATATCCCGAAGGCTTGTCTGAGTGATCGACTTTAGGTCTTGGTCATCAATGTAAATACTTCCTTTGCAAGGGTCATAAAACCGAAATAGTAAGCGAGACAACGTTGATTTTCCAGCGCCGGTTGCCCCAACAAACGCTGCTGTTTCACCTGACTGTATTTCAAAATTTATATTTTTTAAAATCTGACGATCGGTACCATAGTTAAAGCATATGTTTTCAAACACAACTTTGCCTGTTTTATAGACCAATGGTTTAGCACCTACAGTGTCTTTAATATCAGATTCTTGATCAAGCAATTCAAACATTTCCCCAAGATTGACGATTCCTTGTTTAATTTCCCGATAAGCAAACCCAAGGTTAAATAAAGGCATTACCAATTGCAGGGAAAAAGCAAACAATGCAGCAACATCTCCTGGTGTAATTGCACCTATTGCCGCGCGTTTTACAGCAAAAGCAAGCATTCCACCCAGGCCTATAGAGAATATGATCGCTTGTCCTGCATTTAAAAAGTTAAGGGACCCTCTCAATTTGCGTGATGTTTTTTCATAAACGGCTTGCACTTCATCGTAACGCCTAACTTCAAATTCTTCATTTCCAAAATACTTTACCGTTTCAAAATTGAGCAAACTATCAATTGCACGTGTTTGGGCTGTGTTATCATAAGCATTCATTTGCTTAACAATTTTCAAGCGCTTGGTTGATACAATGATTGTAAATACAACATAAGAGACCATGGTTAAAATCATAATCACACTGCACCACGGGCTATACCAGATCCATAATAAAACCGATAAAAATACTGTTTCAATTATGCTTGGGAAAATCGTCATCATTAAAAACTGACTAATCATTTCTAGAGATTTTGTAGCTCGCTCAATAATACGACTAAGCCCACCCGTTTGTCGGTTCAGATGAAATTTTAAGCTTAAAGAATGTAAATGCTTAAAAGTAGTGACAGATATTTCACGAAAAACCCGCTGGGTGACAATGTTAAAAGTGTAATCACGAAGTTCGTTAAATGTTTGGGCCAATATACGCACGACAACAAAACCAACTAAAATGCCAACTGGGAAAATAGCTGGGGTTCTTTCCAGATGATCAATTAAGTATTTAAAAGCAATAGGTCCACATAATACAAATATGCGGCCAATCAATAAAAACGAGAGTGCACTAACAAGATACATTTTCGCTTTGACCATATTTTTAGGCCATAAATAAACCTTAAGTTTTTTCAGTGTCAGTGTTTTAGTGTTCATTCTGCGCTATCCATTTCTAGCCACATGGCATTTAAAATACTAAACGCACATGCAAGGCCTAGCCCTAATATCCAACTAAAGTACCACATAAATCCTCTAATACATTTGGGGGTCTGATAAATCTTTTAATACCAATCGTTTGCTGAAAACTTTATACGTCCAGGTGATATAAGCAAGCACAAACGGCAGGAATATCAGCACAGCGATAAGCATAATAAATAGGGTAAGCCTTGATGAAGAAGCATCCCAAATAGTTAAGCTATGATTTGGTGCAAGTGTTGATGGTAAAATAAAGGGAAAAGTTGCCAAACCAGCTGTAGCAATCACCCCGATAATACTAATTGAAGTTCCCAAAAAGCCAACGATGGCTTTTCTTTTACCTGAAACCATAGAAATCAAAAATCCAAAGCAAGCAATTAACGTTGAAATCATAGCGCTGCTACCAAAGAATCGCACCGACAACTCATCACTTTCTTCTATAAATTGCATGCCAACTATTTTTGCTAAAATATTTTGAGATCCAGATGTTTCTTCAAGAGTGAATCCAAAGCATGTTCTATTTAAAACAATTCCAGCGCTTGCAAAGCAAATAAGCGCCAGAAAAGAAAAAGCCTTTTGAACCCCATGCGCTTTTTGAGCAATGGGATGATCTACTTTTAACCGTAAATAAGCAGCGCCGTGCGCTATTAACATGTTCAGAGAAACCAAGCCTGCAAGCAAAGTAAATGGATTAAATAATTCAAAAAATACACTTTTTGTTTTGAGCATTAGGCTTTCGTCAAAAACAAAAGGAAGTCCCAGAATGGTGTTGCCAACAGCTATTCCAAAAACCAAACAAGGAATAATACTTGTAATACAAAGGGCCCAATCCCAGCGGTTTCGCCATTCTTGGCTCGGCATTTTACTACGAAATTTCAAACCAACCGGGCGTATAATTAAACACGCAAGTACCAAAAACATAGCTAAATACATGGTTGAAAAGGCCACGGCGTACACAATTGGCCAAGCTGCAAAAATAGCCCCTGCCCCCAAGATAAGCCACACTTGGTTACTTTCCCAAACAGGTGCAATTGTGTTAATCATTAAACGACGCTCATCATCTGTTTTAGCTAAAGCTGTAAGAAGACTAGCGACACCTAAATCAAACCCATCAGTTAAAGCAAAACCTGTCAGTAAGACGCCAAGTAACACCCACCAGATGATTTGTAACATTTCAAGTGATGGCATGTTACGCTCCTTTTGTTTTTGAAAACATGTCAGGCCCCACTTTTATATATTTTTTTAAAAGCATCACATCAAACACTAAAAGAATTGAATAGAACACCACGAACATTGATAAGGAAATAATAAGAGATGATTTATCAAGATTTGAAGCAGCCATAGAGGTTGGAAGCACGCCTTCAATAGCCCAAGGTTGCCGTCCATATTCTGCAACGAACCAACCGCTCATAATAGCAATCCACGGCATGGGCAAAATAACAAGACCGCAACGTAAATACCATGGGTGCTTTTCAAAACGACGTTTTATGGAATACCAAAAACCAAGCATAAAATACGCTAATAAAATAAATCCAAAAGCAACCATGACTCGGAAAGATATGAACAATGGCAAGACATTGGGGACGGTATCATGAGCAGCCTGCTTAATGGTAGCTTCACTTACTTGGTTTAGATCAGAAGTATATTTCTTAAGCAGCAGCCCATAACCAAGATCATTTTTGTATTTCTCAAACTGTTCTGCAGCATGATGATTTTTTCGGTCTTTTCGAAGGTCTTGAAGGGCAAGATACGCTTTCTGTCCATTCCTAATACGGGGAATTGCTAATGCCTCAAGTTCAGTAATACCAGGAATTTCCGCGGAAAAAGAACGCGTAGCAATAATTCCTAATAAATAGGGTAATTTAACTTCTAAACGGTTTTCATATTTTTCTTGATTTGGAATAGCAAATAGTAAAAGACTAGCTGGCGCTTTTTCTGTATGCCACATAGCTTCCATGGCAGCAATTTTCATTTTTTGATTCTGGCTTGTTGTGTATCCGCTTTCATCACCTAACACAATCACGCTTAGGGCAGATGCTAAGCCAAAGCTTACAGCTACTGTCATTGAACGCTTAGCAAATTCAACATGACGTTTTTTCAATAAGTACCAAGAACTAATAGCCATAACGAACATCGCACCAGTAACGTACCCAGCACTAACTGTGTGCACGAATTTACACTGCGCCACTGGGTTAAAGAATATTTCATAAAAATTAGTTAGTTCCATACGAAGTGTATCAACATTAAAAACGGAACCTATTGGGTTTTGCATCCATGCGTTAGCAATAAGAATCCAAAGGGCTGAAAAACTAGTACCAAAGGCTAACCCCCAAGTGACGCACAAGTGCGCCTGATGTGATAATTTATTCCACCCAAAGAAAAACAGCCCAATTAAAGTAGCCTCAAGAAAAAAGGCCATCAGCCCTTCAATAGCAAGTAAAGAGCCAAAAATATCACCAACGTAATGACTGTAATACGCCCAGTTCGTGCCAAATTGAAATTCCATAGTAATGCCAGTAGCAACACCCATGGCAAAGTTAATACCAAACAACAAACCCCAAAACTGCGTCATTTGCTTCCATATAGGATTTTTGGTCATTACATAAACGCTTTCCATAATGGCCAACAAAAAACTTAAACCTAAGGTAAGCGGCACAAATAGAAAATGGTACATAGCAGTAACGCCAAATTGAAGACGAGCTAATTGAACGGCAGTTAACGATTCAAACATATACACTACTTGGTTAGGTGTTGATCAATTTGTGTAGAACTTAATTGTATACGGTGGTTACGCACATAAACAATCAAAAGTGTCAAAATGACTAACTTGATGGCAATAGCTATTTTGATATCTTTAAATTTGGGCATTCATACCTCCACTTGACCTCAGTATAGCGTAAGTGAATACAATTTTATAAATATTTTAACAATACTATAAAATATTCCTTGAAAATACAAATGAACATAATTATATATATTAAAGATAGTTTATTTTGGATCATTATTATGTTTTTAAAAGTTTTTATTTGTCTATGGACATACACTTTGTGTTCAACGGTTGTTAACGCAACTGACATTAACGTTTGGGAGCAAGCAAGCCAAGCGCTTCGATATCAAAATATCGACCTTATCAGACGCTTCAGTACAGAATTGAGCGACGAAAAAGCACCTTTAGAATTATTTACTTCTCAACAAAAAAAAAGTAATTGGGAAACTCCTGAAGCTTATAAGGAGCGCATGTTAGTACCGGCTCTGCTGTGCAAAGTAGGTTGGAAAGGTACTTTATTTTTAATGTCATCTGGAGAAAATATTCAAGAATTTTTTCAAGGAAATCTTCCGCTCTGTTTGAAAAAACCCGATGCAAAAGAAGTTGTCAAAAAATATTTCAAAGATATTGAAAATGCTGCAGAGAAAGGCCAAACAGGAGCTGTGTTATGTTTCATGTCTCTTTTTTATACAGAAAAAGATTGTTGGCAGCACAGTTTTTCTCATGGATTTTTTAAATATTGCCAGAAAAACGGATACGGAAATTTTGCAAAATATGTACTTCATCATTCAGATGATTTTTCAGGACACAGCCGAAATATGCACAGCCAATTTAAGATTTGGAAAGGACAATGTTTAGCGGAGGCGTTTGTAACTGAGTTGAAAAAAGGAAATGCATATTATTTTGAGCATGAAAAAGAAAAACTTAAAAAATTAAAATTAGAACAACCATCTGTCAATGCGCTGTATGTAGAGTTGGCCAAACAAGCTCGTTTTGACTTAATGGATTTTGTTCTAACACATAATTCATGGCCACAACCATCATCTGAGGCAAAACTTACTGCCTTACAGATAGTAAATTCTACTTTCCACGAAGTATTGATGCAGAAAAACTATTCTAAAGCAAAGGCAATGCTCGCAAGAAAAACTGAAAACAAACCCGTACTAACAGTTTTACACGCTGCTGCAGCAAAAGCAGCGCAAGAAAGATCATGGCAGACAGTTGATGATTTACTTGCTAACATGTACGACGAATCACGCCCTGTACCACAAGCACTGACGGATGATTTATTTGTTTGTGCAGTGGCGTATCAAAATCATGAATACTTCAGCTTATTAACAGGCGAAAATCCTTTTGCAGTATTAACAGGTGAAGAATGGGCATATGCCCCTCCAAGCCCTCCTGCATTTGATAGAGGATTATTAGAAACCGTAAAATTCAGACATCAAGATATGTTTGATAGCTTTTTGGATAGTTATAGTGAAAAACTATCAGAGACTGGAATGAAAGCAGCTTTAGAACAAGCTGGAAAGCCTAAAGTTAATGGAAGTTTGTATGAAATCAATGCATCTTCAGGATTCTTTGATAATCACTACCAAAAATGTTTAAAAAAGAAACTAGGTATTCCAACTATAGCTGATTTGATGCTTTCAAGTACGAATCTTGATTTTGAACTAATTGCACATAATACCATAGATTTATCGTCTCTGGTTATTCCCGTAATTGATGCAGCAAATAGCGTTACTGCTGGAACTGAAGCGTAGCTACTTACTTAATCAGTTCAATAACGATAATTGCAACACCACATAAGAAAACTAGCGCCAAAATGCCATTGCCTCCTACTACTTTATAGGGGGTAATGCTGTTAGACTGACGCAGTTTATATGCAACTGCCGCAGGTAGCAAAATTGCCAACACACTAAGCGCAATTGACGCGTACCCCAAAGCCATGATAAAACCATTTGGGTAAAATAGTGCAAAAAATAACGGAGGCACGAATGTTAAAAGTGCCGTTTGAAACCTTTGCCCTGATGTGTTTTTCTTCTTGAAACTTTCAGCTAAATAATCAAATAATCCAATCGCTACCCCTAAAAATGAAGTAGAAACAGCAAAGAACGTAAAAATATTTGAACAATAGCCAATGGCACTGCTTTTGGTTACCTCGTTTAAATTGTGAATAAATGATGCAACGTTTTGTTCTTCTACCCCTGTTGATGGAGGTAAAACACCTAACGTAACCGTTTGCCATAAAATATATACAAATAGCGGAGCAATGCTTCCTGCAATAATAACTTTTCTTAAATATTTAGGATTCGGACCAACATAATTAACAAGTGTTGGGATACTTCCATGAAACCCGAATGATGTAAAAAACAGTGGTATTGCTAGCCAAAATGCGCTTGGTTCACTACCAGCACTAGCTAAATATTGAGTTTGTATAAAGGGGATAAGACAATAGACAAGGCTTAAGAAAATGCCAACTTTGAAAAACAGCAAAAAACGATTTGCAAAATCCACATGACGAGTCGATGAATAGACAAAAACCCCAAGCATAGCTGCAAATGCAAATGCCATTAGTGCAAAAGGAACTGAAACACCGAAAAAATTATCGATTCCTGTTTTAAGAAAGGCTGCTCCGCCAGTAGTATAGGCGGAGAGCAACGCATAAAACAAAAAGCCAATGCTAAGGGACGCAATCCATTTTCCAAAACGACCAAAAGTTTTCTCAGCCAAATACGATATGCTATATCCGCCACCGAACCGCAAGTTTATTTCCAAAGTAATAAGTGCTGCAAAACAGGTAAAAATCCACATAGCAACCAATAGCAAAGAACTATTAAGAAACCCTGCTTTACCTGAAGTCATAGGAAGTGCGAGCATTCCTGCACCAAAAGTTGTGCCAGCAACGATGAGTGTTGCTCCTATAAACCTACTTTTTGATGGAACTTGCATTTGTTGAGGTGTTTCCTGATTAAGAGATTCAGATACTAAACGGGTGGCTGTTTGCATGAGAAACTTATCTAAATGGTTTCTTACATGGTAGGATGTTTTTACTTTTAAAATCTAGTCAAAATTATACTACCTATGAACTTAGCTAATTTTTGGAAAAATTTTCCTGGTCAGTGGCACTTTGAAAGGTTTGTTTCTGATGAGAGCATACTGACTGGGTTTCTGAATGTGGAAAAAATAAATCCCTCCTTTTATAAAGCTCATGAAAACGGCACATACAAAAATAGTAATGAACAAACATTTTTTCGAGACTACCAGTTCAATTGGGAAAATGAGTGTTTAAATATTTCGGGATTCAATCCAAAAGATGGATACGTTCAGCTTCACAGTATAACTGGTGCATCAAGAATACATACACACATTTGTAAGCAAGATGTGTATGAATTTGAGCTGAAGGAGTTTGGTTTGAATAGTTGGAAATCTGTTATTGTTATAACAGGTCCAAAAAAGAATTTAATAATAAAAACAAACTACACACGTTAATAATAATTGATTATGAAATAAAAATGCTGCATAATAATCATATGACTTTTATTGTTTGTTAATTGCTTTGATTTTTAAATTATTTATTATATTTAATGTTGTTTGCGTTGCTTATGGGGCAACTAATCTCGATGCATATCCAGTAGAACCACATTATAATTTAAGAACAAGAGACAAAAGAGCGCATTCTCTACATGAAGAATCAACCACCTCCTCTGTAACCCCAGTAATCACTGCTACAAAACGAGCAAGAACTTCAAAGAAAAAACTTGCGCTAACTTTAACGAGATCAGAAATTGATGACGATTTTGATGCAATTATGAGTAGCTCAATAGAGGCCTCTGTAACAAAGAAACTTTCTTTTTCTAAAGCATCTCTCCGTTTAGCAAAACGTGTTCAAGCTATTTTACCATCCACAGAAATTAATGAATTGGCACACATACTAGATAGAACAGGTAAACATTATCTCTTATCAAATGCAGTCTTTCAGAATGCACTCTTTAACTACGAAAAAGCTCTGGTAGATACAAAAAAATTCTTACAAGAAAAGTCAGAGCCACCATTTCCTTTGATTGGACTGACAGCTAGCAAAGGAACAAAAACATATGAAAGACAGCTTTTATCAAGAAGAAGATCTGCCATTCAATACTACATGTCAGATAAAAAATTCAAAGTGCTATCCGCCGTCCATATGCTTACAGGAAGATCAAATCACTTTTAAGAATTATTTCAGCAACCGCTTCGCTGTTTTAATAACATTTTCAAGGGAATTTTCCACGTGTAAAAACTGCGCATGCTCTTTGCGTGCAAAGTCAGAATCAATAATATGATGAAATAGTGAAACCAGAGGATCCCAGAAATTATTAAGGTTAGCAATAATAATTGGTTTATGGTGTAGGTTAAGTTGTTTCCAGGTCAGAATTTCAAAAAATTCATCTAAAGTTCCAAACCCACCTGGCATAATGATGAAAGCATCTGCTTTTTGAGACATTTGAAGTTTTCTAGTGTGCATAGTATCAACGACGTATATTTCGTGAAGCCCACTTTGCACACCTTCGCGTTCATCTAATTGTTCTGTCGTTACGCCCATAACAAGTCCGCCATTTTCAACAACAGCATTAGAAACACGCCCCATTAACCCAAGGCGCCCTCCTCCATAAACCATATTAAAGCCATTTGTAGCAATTAGCTTTCCAAGCTCTTCCGCTGATTGATAGTAGAAGGGATCAACTCGTTCAGAAGCACCACAATATACACAAAGATATTTACCTTTAGTCATGATTTACCTACCAGTTGGGCTTTATCTGTATGAATGACACTAGACAAAGGTTTTTCTTCTGTCTCAGAATGACAAACAGTACTTAACATTTCATTAAAATTATAATTTTTCAAGGGGAAGTGCGTGTCTGCTGGTGAAATTCTTTCAGTTAAAATTAAAACTACGTTTGGAGACGACACTTTTGTAGTACAACGCGTTGTGGCTGAGGAAACATTATCTGAGTCATATGTTGTTGATGTGTACGCATCAACAACAACTTCTACATTTGATGGAGACGACTTGGTTCACACGAAAGCCGGAGTAATTTTTGAAGTATATGGACAAAAAGATTCATCTTCAAAACAGGGAGTTCGTGCTTATCATGGCGTAATCACACACATGGAACATTTGAAAACTGTCATTGATGAAGAAAAACAGTTAACGCATTTTTTCCACTTTCAGCTGCACTCTACTTTTTGGATGTTAAAACACGGATCCGACCACAGAATTTTTCAAGAACAATCAGCAATCGATATCATCCAAACTATATTAAAAGAAAATGGCGTATCTGATTTTGAGATAAAAGCCAGTGGAGGCACAAGCGTGCGCGAATACTGTGTGCAATATGGTGAAAATCACTTTGATTTTGTTTCAAGATTACTTGAAGAAGAAGGGATTGGATATTATTTCACCCATACAGATTCAAATCACACCATGGTTTTATTTGATCAAAATTCAAGTTTTACGCACATTGCCCAAGGCTCATTAGCATTTTTAAATGTGGATGCTGACGGCGCATTCATTGATCGTGTTTTTGCTTTTGGTAAAAAATCTCAAGTAGCCCCTAAAGCTTATAAGACAATTGATTACAATTATAAAACACCCCACACACAATTGCTAAATAGCAGCTCTGGACCTGGGTTTGGAAAAGAAATTTACGAATATCCAGGATTATTCCAAAAATCGAGTGATGGGCATAAATTAGCTGATCAACGTATGGAAGAAATTGAATGGTTTACAAAACGTGTTTATGGCAAAACAACCTGCCCAAGCATAGCACCTGGCTATACATTTACGCTGAAAGAGCATCCCATCAAAGAATACAACAAGGAATATGTCATTTCTTATGTACGTCATGAAATTATTTCTCAAGCAGACGATCAATCAACAGAAGGAAGAGAATCTAATCTTCTAACTTATACAAACAGTTTTGAAGGTTTCTTAAAAACGATTCACTATCGCCCCTACCGTAAAACACTTAAACCGCGCATTTATGGATCACAAACAGCTTTTGTAACAGGTGCAGGAACCGAAGTATACGGCGATCCTATGGCACGCATCAAAGTTAAATTTCATTGGGATTTACGTAACCCTGACGATGAAACAAGTTCTTTATGGATTAGAGTAAGCCAATCATTGAGTGGAGCTGCTTGGGGAGCTTTATACATGCCACGCATTGGTATGGAAGTGGTTGTAGCTTTTATTGATGGAGATCCAGATAGGCCGTTAGTTACTGGATGCGTATACAACCAAGCATTTATGCCGCCTTATTCCCCCCAAGATAAACCTCATTACATGACTTTGAAGAGTAAAACGTTTGATGATGATTCTGGTCATAATGAATTACGTTTTAGTGACGATCCCGGTAAAGAAGAAATATTCCTGCATGGTCAATACGATATGAATACAGTGATTGAACATAGCAGAAAAGAGGATATGAACACAGGCGATGATACGTTAACCATCCACAAAGGTGATAAAATGATTCACCAAAAAGGAAAAGGTACTATGTATTTAACCCTTATTGATAAGGGTGACCGCACCACAAATCTTAAAAAGGGAAATTTTGTTATCGATGTTAATGGAACTATTTTAATTAAAGCGACCAAAGACATTACGATACAAACACCTAAAAATATCATCATGAAGGCCGGGCAAAATATTATGATGAAGGCAGGGAAAAACATTATGATGAAAGCCGGGATGAATATACAGTCAAAAGCTGGGAAGAATATTCAAACAAAAGCAGGAATGAATATACAGTCCAAGGCAGGCATGAATATTCAATCAAAAGCAGGAATGAATATACAGTCAAAAGCTGGCATGAATATACAAGAAAAGGCGGGAATGAACATACAAGAAAAAGCAGGCATAATGATTCAAACCAAAGCTGGTATGATGATTCAGATGAAGTCCGGATTAGCTTTTCAAGCAAAAGCAGGAGCAATGATGGAATTAAAAAGCGGTGCGTTAATAAAAGCTGAAGGCGGTGCAATGGGCATGTTCAAAGGTGCAATTACGAAATTAGGAAATTAGACATGGTCCTTGATAGTCATCAATTTGCAGGAACTGATCAAAAAGCGATCAACCAAGAAAAAACTGAAGAACAATTACAACAAGTAACTGAAAATAAAAAAGATGCTGAAACGCTAGTTCGTCAATCTCAAGACATTTTAAAAAAACCATATAGCATCAAAGATTTTGCAAAACATTCAGCTAGTCAGAATGTAAGTATTGATGATAATAGCGAAAAAGCTCCGGATTGCTCGCCAGGTTACGAACATTGCGCCCAAGAAAATGAAGACGAAATCAGAACTTTTGAGGAAGAAAGTCAACGTGAAGAAGAAGACGCACACGATGACAAAGAAGAAGACTCTGAAGAAGACGACGAAGAGACTCCTAAGGAAGATATCACTGCACCTGTGCACGAAGTGAAAATTCAAAAAGTAGGCGATAAAATTTTACACGCCGAATTTTCAAAGGGATTAAAACATGGGGTAACTAGCATTAAAACCAAAGAAGGGCATTACGAAATGCAAGCACATTATGTGAAAGATAAACTTGATGGTCCTACAACATATTATTACCCAGATGGAAAAATAGAACGCGAAATAAATTTTCAACAGGGAGAAATGCATGGCCTGATGAAGTCTTTTCATGAAGATGGAAAAACAGCAATGGAAATTGAATATGAGCGTGGAATAATGCACGGAATGTCAAAAATTTATGATGAATTTGGAAATAACCAAATTTTTTCAACCTACAAAAAAGGTAAACTTCACGGAGAAATGATTATTTTTTCTAACGGAAAACCTTATTTAAAAAAAATCTATCACGAAGGACGTGAAACACACCAACAGCATGACCCGGAAGCGGCACACAGTTGTTAACTTTTATTTTGTTGCTTATAATAAAAGTCAAAAGTATACCTAGAAGGTTTGAATGCCTGAACTTGATTATGTAGCCACAGAGTCTGCAATAAACGAAAAACAACAAAAGCGCGAAAAGTTTAAAACCGAAGCAAAAAGCCTTACAAAATTCATTATAGGTTTTTTAGTTTTTAGCACATTATTTTTCAAACCATTCAATATTCCAACTGGATCAATGATTCCTAATTTGTTGATTGGAGATTTTTTAGTCGTAAATAAATTTGCTTATGGCTATACACGATATAGCTTGCCTTTTGGGTCAGATGTTGATTGGTTTAAAGGACGAATACTCCCGGAAAACCCTAAAATGGGGGATATAGGTGTATTTCATAACCCAAAAGATTCTGAACCATTTTCTATTTTGGGAATTAAGCTTTGGGATTCCGCAAAAGATTACGTTAAACGCATTATCGGTTTGCCAGGTGACCGCATTCAAATGAAAAAAGGACGTTTGTGGATTAATGGTAAAGAGTGCCCTATTAAACGAGTTGAAGATTTTCCCCACGTCGATCACTATGGTAAAAATATTATGGCTCAAAAGTATGAGGAAACACTTCCGAACGGCGTTAAGCACACTTTTATTAAGTGCATTCCTTTCGGAGAGCATAGAGTCGATGATACGCCAGAGTATGTCGTTCCAGAAAATCACTTCATGATCATTGGTGATAACCGCGATGGGTCGCTTGATAGCCGCTACATGAACGACAAAGTAAGTTTTATTTCTTATGATCACCTTATGGGTAAAGTCGCTTTTGTATTCTTTTCAACATCGGCAAAGTGGTATGAAGTTTGGAAATGGTTCACAGGTGTAAGAATTGAACGCATAATGACTATTCCTGAATAAAGGTCAAGCTAATCACAAAAAAAGGGCTCTTTAAAGAGCCCTTTTTTCTTACAGAGGAATTTTATTATTTCTTTTTCTTATCGAGAATCTTTATAGGTCCACTATGACTTGTGTGCTTTGTCCAGTCTTTTCCTGTGAAATGTTCACGGATAGGAGCGGTTGTTTTTTTACCCACATTTTCATAATTTTCTTTAATCCAACTAGTTGCAGCTTTACGACCTCTTTCAAAAAGGTGCTCAAAGAATTCTGCTTCTGTGTTCAGCTTGCTTCCCCAACCAAGTTCTTGAAAGGTTGATTCATCTTCGATAAGATGCAGGTGTACGCGTTTCATGCGTCCTTCAGGAATAATTCCTTCGTCTTGCAACTGGCTGATCAAATGCATAGCACGAATTTCACGAACAACTGAAGCATTGTTAGTAATTTCATTCAAACGATCACCAATTTCACGAGCACTTGTTGGTAGCTTGTTTCTAATTGTTGGATTCAACTGAATTAAAATAATATCAGAAGATTCGCAATCATAAACTAGTGGGAACATCACTGGATTTCCAATGAATCCACCATCCCAATAATATTCGCCGTCTACCAATACAGCACTATGAATTGTTGGTAAGCAAGCTGTTGCAAGCAAGCATTCTACTTTTAATTCTTCAGTTTTAAATACAGTCAACTTACCAGTGAACACGTGAGTCGCGCACAAAAATACCTTACACACATCTTGAGTGCGCAAAAGTTCAAAATCAAAAGTTTTCTTAATTACTTCACGTAAAGGGTCAGTTTTCATTGGATTAAGTTCATCTGGAGAGTGCATGCGGCTTAAAAATTCAAACATCACAAACCCTGGAGAATTATACATCGTCCAGTTATTCATGTGCTTATCAATAGGACCACGGTTGTTAATTGAACTGTTTTTTCCACTTTCACAAACTCTATCCCAGAATAATTTTAAGGTAGCTCGAGCTTCTTGGTTGCCACCTTTAGCCAAGCCTTGAGCAACAGCTACTGCGTTCATACCACCTGCAGAAGTTCCTGTCAGGCCTTCAATTTCAAAGCGACCATCTTCCAATATCTTATCCAAGACACCCCAAGTAAAAGCTCCATGAGAGCCACCGCCTTGACATGCAATGGACACTCTTTTTTTTGCTTTCTCTGCCATAGTTTACCTTCCAAAATCATAAAAAATTCTTTATCTATAGTGTTAAGCTACATGAATTTATTTAAGAAATAGTTAACGTGAAAGATATTTTATGATTATTCTGGCAATTGAAACAAGTTGTGACGAAACATCCATTGCTGTAATTCAAAATAATATTATTGATGACAGGATATTAAGCTTAGTCACTCGTAGCCAAATAAATGAGCATCAAGCATATGGCGGAGTCGTCCCTGAACTAGCTGCACGAGCACATCTTAGTAATATTGAACCAATTTTGAATCAAGCAATAAAGAAAGCTGGAATTTCCTTAAGCGCAATTGACGCAATTGCAGTCACAGCGGGTCCTGGACTTATAGGCGGAGTTTTAGTAGGTGTAATGCTTGCAAAATCTCTGAGTCTTTCTTTGAATAAGCCCATTTATGCAATCAACCACCTAGAAGGACATGCTTTAACTGCTAGATTAAGTCATGACGCCCCCTACCCTTACTTGTTATTATTAACTTCAGGTGGACACTGTATGTTTGTTGAAGTATTAGGATTTCGTCAATACAACCTTTTAGGACAAACGTTAGATGATGCTGCAGGAGAATGTTTCGACAAAATTGCCAAACTTTTAAATTTTGATTTTCCCGGCGGACCTGCCTTAGAGAAAAAAGCAGTATTTGGAAATAGTAAACGCTTCGTATTTCCACGACCATTAGAACATACGCCTGAACCTAACTTTTCTTTTTCAGGACTCAAAACAGCAGTAAAGCAAACCATTGAAAAAAATACGATTGATGAACAAACTGCTTGCGATATTGCAGCAAGCTTCCAATATACAGTTGGTGAAATTTTTAAAGAACGATTACTCAAAGCTTTAAAATGTAGTCGTCATAAAGTAGAACGTCTGGTTATGGCTGGTGGCGTTGCAGCCAATAAACATTTACGCGAACAACTTCAAAGTTTATGTACTGAAAAATCAATAGAAGCAATTTTTCCACCCATGGATTTATGCACAGACAATGCTGCTATGATTGGATGGGCAGCTATTGAGGCAATCAACAACTGCATGCTACCATCAACAGATGAATTTCAGCCAAAACCACGATGGCCATTAGAGCATCTAAGCTTATAGACTTGCGCTTTTTAAGCCTTTGCTTAATGAGCGTTCTAACAGGCATGGAAATGGACGTGTTCACGCCAAGCTTTCCTGAAATCATGGAAGCTTTTTCTATTAGCATTGAGCAGACTCAACTCGCTTTAAGTTTGAATTTTTTTGCATACGCTTTAAGCACTTTATGGGTTGGTCCATTAGCAGAACGTTTTAGTAGCAAAAATATATCTTTGATATCTCTTTGCGTGTTTATTATCGGAAGTATTTTTTGCTATATCGCACCTACGTTTGAAACATTGCTAATAGGACGTGTATTACAAGGTTTGGGCATGAGTGGCCCTAATGTATTGAGCTACTCAATCATTTATGAATTTTACCCAAAATCCCGAGAAAGTTACATGGGCATTCTAAATGGCATTGGTGGCATTACTATGGGTGCAGCACCAGTGCTGGGTAGCTATTTAAACTTGTGGTTTGGGTGGCGCTCTAATTTTTTAGCATTACTGATCTTGTCCATTGTTTGTTTTGCTTTAAGCGTAAAATATCTCCCAAGACAAAAAACACCTCATAAAATCCAACCGAGTTTAGGTCTTAAAACCTACATACCACTATTCAAATCAAAAACTTTTCTATGGCCAGCTGCTGCAATATTAAGTATTTCCGTATGCTATTTTGTATTTGTGGGACTTGCTCCAATTTTTTATCGAGAAGATTTAGGGGTTTCTTTAGAACACTTTGGAATGTACCAAGGAGCACTTGCATCATCATTTGGAATTGTAAGCTTTTGCAGCGGCATGTTGTATAAACGATTTGGTAAACAACAGTGCTTCAAAGTAAGCATTAAATTGTATGTTTTGTTCGGGCTAATAGCAGGAGTTTACGGATTCATTTTACCAACAGACCCCTTTTTACTAACAGTCATTTTAATTGGGTCAAGCATGGCGTGCGCGATACCTATTAATATGTGCTATCCAATAGCTATGGGAGCAGTACGAGGAGCGGCAGCACGAGCTTCTGGAATGCTAGTTGCCTTAAGGTTAATCTTTAGCGCGGCTGGTTTACAGATCATTGCACATTTCTACGATCACACTTATCTGCCTCTAGCATTAATGATTGGTGCTGAAGCCGTTCTTGCATGGGTAATTACACGAAAAATTATGATCAAAGATTAGACATCACTCACCAGCTTCACAGAAACACCTGATTATATCTCATTAAAATTATTTCTAATTTTAATAAAATTTTAATATTTTCTCCCAATACTAAAAATATCTCTTTTATTTAGGATATTAAAAATGAGCACAAGAAACTATTTGTGTGGGTTACTCGTTGCCCTGAGTATTGCACGATCAGCAGATTCTGCTGAAGCAACAGTTACTCTTTACGCTGAGATTGAAGAAATCTTAACAAGAACTACTGATTTTTCTGAAAAAGGCTACACAGAAGAAGCAGACAATATGGCCAGACAAACGACTAATCAACTGATTACCACTCTATCTGACAGGATTGCCACACAGCCCGAAATTGACATAATGGTCGACGCACATCTCAAAACCGAATTGTATTACGCTTTCAATACTCAGTGGGGAACAGGAAAAGTTAGAAATCACCGTATAGTATATGATTTCTTAAGCCATCTTGATAAATCAATTGCTAGAGATGTTCATCAAAAAGAACATTTATTAAAAATCACAATGCTTTCCTTAGCAGCACAAGAGTATTTCTGGAATGAAAAATCAACGCTTGATGATTTAAGGAATCGTGTAAAGCGTGAATTACGCTACGGACTATTTAAGCAAACGGGCAACAAACTAGATATTTCAGCCATAGTGTGCCTTGATGAAGATAATCTAGAGCGCGTTGCCAATGAATCTATCTCTGACACGGTATTTGTAAAATTAGGAGCCATGTTAAGTGGTTTTAAAATGAAAAGTTTGGGTGCAACTTACGCAGCTATATTTGATCATTTAACCACTGTGCTCAATAGTGTTGCAGAAACAGCATTACCCCTTGAACTTGAAGCAGAAACAATTGCACCACTTGGACTTTCTACAAGTGTAGCACTTAAACCGGTGCCTTCATTAGGAGATGGAATGTGTGGTGAGCATAGCTGTTTTGTACCAACAGATGGCCAGCTAGAAGGCATACAAGAAGGAAATGGTCGTTATAAAATTTATCGAGCTATTTTAGATCATGCAACTGATAGTGAGGCCAAACGACTCTATTTTCTTGCCAGCAGACATATGGATGGAATTGGTTTTGTAACACTTATCTCTAATAAAATTGCAGCACTTCGTTTAACAGATTCGGAACAAGCAGATGCACTACAAGCAAAACTAGATACTTATCAAGCATTTCTAATAGATAAACAAGCAGAAAATGAAGCACTTTTGGCACAATCAAAAAAAGACTTGGTAATGCACGTTACCCAATTGCCTACGCTAGAAACATCATTAACTTCTTTCCACGCTTTTTTAAATATGCCTGATCAATTAGCAATGGGTGCTCACGCCAAAAATTTTAAAAACATAATAAACGAAGTAATGTCATTAAGAGCTTCCAATGCCGAATTAAATAGGCTTTTAGAAACAATTGATGCTGAAATCCTTAGACTAGATAATGAAGCAAAAGTAGCAGAAACAACAGCTAAAGCGGCAATAGGAACTGCTCGCACTGAAACTGAAGCCGCCTTTAGATTAGCGCAAGCAGAATTCGAACAATGCCAAAAAAGTAACGAAGCTCTTATTAAAGAGCATAAAGCGCTGTTTGCCACCAAACAACAGTTAGATCATTTTATTAAAACTGTAACGACAACAGAAGTTGCGATGCAAGCAGCAAGAAATGCTCTAGCACTAAATGAAGAGAAAATTAAAGCGTTTGAATTAAAAAATCCAGAATTTATTAAAGAAATTGGACAAAAACAAGTAACCATGCTGAGTTTGCATCAAAAATATGGCACCCTTGCAGAAAACTACTCTGATAGAGACGCTAAGCAAACAGAAAAATATATTTTAATTGGTAACACTTTAAAAGATTTTATTAGCGTAAATATGCTCCCCGGAAGAAGCGAACATGCTTTTTCAATAGATGCTCTTTGCACAACGGGATATGCCAATTTTATCAATGGAGTTTGCCAAGAAATTTGCACTACAACCGCTAACCATGCCGAAGCAAAAGCAATTAGAATGCTTTGGGATAGTTATGATAGTAAAAAAGAAGCACTTAACAGGAAAATGAATCAACAGTTGCTTTCACAACGACTAGAAATAGCAACATCATTGCCTGTTCTTCCTACAGAACTTTCAGCTGATTCTTTGAGAGCAGAAATGGAAACATTAGCACTTAGAGAAGATGAACTACGTGGTTGGCTACCTTGTGACGCGCCTTATACTCAATTATGGGCAATTATTAATAATGTGAATGTCTTTGTTTTTTCAAGCGGAGAAGCATATGGCAGAACACCGCTTGACGTCATGACCCGTCTTAAAGATAGACCATATGATAGCGTAACAATGCCGTACCCAGCAGAAACAGCTGGCAAACACCTAGCCACTGTTATTTTAACATCGCCAACAGCTAAAAATATATTTTTAGATAAATCAATTGGTCATTATGACAAATTCATATCACCAGGTGATTATGCTGCTATAGCACAAGAAATTCGTCATGTAGCGTGGACAAAACTAGAAGATAGATACGCATCGTATCCATAAAAGCAAAGCACTATTGTGTTATGCCCACCATTCGCCTTACCATTGTCATAGGGGATTAAAATCAAGACTCTATGGCAAAGGTAGACGATAGCCTAGTTCGCTATTATCAAGAAGAACTCAACTACTTGCGTTTAAGTGGCCAAGAGTTTTCAAAGCAATACCCAAAAATTGCGCGTCGACTTGAACTAACGGACGATGAATCACCTGACCCCCATGTAGAACGGTTGCTTGAATCGTTTGCGTTTTTAACAGCACGACTTAGCCGCGCTATTGATGACCGTTTTCCACAAACGGCCCATGCTTTATTGAGTGTATTGTATCCTCATTTAATTAATCCTGTTCCTGCTATGGCCATTGCAAAACTGCAGGTTGATGTCAATCAAACGCCTCCTGACAAAGGGCATTTTTTACCAAAAGGCACAAAGTTATTAGCGCGCTCTGTTGAAGATGTTCAATGCCGATTTCGAACCGTTTATGACATGCACCTTTGGCCTATTAGCATTGAATCAGTTGATCTAGTTTCAAAAGATGCGTTTACTTTTGCATCAACCCCGCAAAACCACTGGTTTTTAAAAATCACGTTAGCATCAAAAACGGCACCGTTTTCTGCCATGGCATTAGATGATGTATTGGCACATATAAGCTGCAATTGGGTGAAAGCAAACCTGTTACATGAAGCATTATTCAGCGAATACACAGACCAAGTGTACGTGACTACCGATGAACAAACACCCGCTGTTGGTGGTTGTGATTTAGAAGCCGTAGGGTATAAAAAAGAAGAACTCGCTTTACCCGTTCCCGACTACAGCTTGCATCACTACGCGTTGTTTCAAGAATATTTTCATTTTCGGGAGAAATTTTTATTCTTTCGCATTACCGCATTACAAGCTGCAATTGCGAAATTAGCGCCAACGAACCAAATGCATGTTTTAATCCCTATAAAAGATGCATCTGTGTTTCAGCAAAGTGGTGTTGATGCATCGTGTTTTTCACTGAACTGCGTGCCTATTGTTAATTTGTTCGACAGGCCTTCTGACCCTATTCGTATTCACCACAGGCATTTACGGTATCGTCTTATCCCGGATATACGCCGGGAACGCACCACAGAAGTGTATAGCATTCAAAACATTGAAGGTATTGAAGAAAAAACCCAAAAACTTATTCAATACACGCCGTACTACGGGCTTGAGGCTCATAAAAATGTGAAGGAAGGTTTTTGGCTTTCACAACGCGTACCCGCAGAACTAAGGGGAGTGCCCGGTACTGATGTTTACCTATCATTCATCGATAGGAATTTTCAACCAATCAAAGCGAAAGACATTATCGCAACGGCAAAAATTACATGTACGAACCGTTACCTGGCGGATCAGCTGACTGCAAATTCATTGCTTCAACCTGAAGACAAAGCCCCCGTTATAAAAATTACCCTTTTGAACAAGCCCACCTCGCAAAACTATACCGTGCTTGATGGGGAAAGCTTGTGGATGCTGATATCTCAGCTTTCAAGCAATTACTTAGGCGTTTTAGACCCTGTGCAAGGAATACATTCAATAAAAGATTTCCTGTATCTTTTTGCTAGCCGTTACCCTGATCAACCCACAACTTCCATAGATGACTTAAAAAGCATGACAGTTACCCAAGTCACCAAACGCTTTGGAAATGAAGCATGGCGTGGCTTTGTGCAAGGGTACAAAGTGCAACTTGAAATGGAAAAAACCAATCAGCAAGGCGGCAACAACTTGATTCTTGGCACCATTTTAAAAGAGTATTTTGGCTCCCTAGTAAATTGGAATAGCTTTGTAACCTGCAGTTTAAGTGACGGAAACAACAAAGGAGAGTGGATGCAATGGCAGCCCCAGCCCGGCGTACAAGCGCAACTGTAAAAAAAACGCTACCAGAACAAATTCTAGAAACGCCAGAGGCGTTTGACCTTGATCAGCTTATTTACATTGTTGAATCCATTAGAACCAATGCGAATCCGTTGGGGGAAGCTTCAAATCCTGTCCGTGAAGCTGTGCGCGTGCGTAGCAAACTTACCATGCACCAAGAAGGCACAGAAGTTGACCATATTAATGTAAAAAACACACCATCTGGCCTGCCCGAGGTTTATATCAATACCCTAAGCATTGGCGGTGTTAACGGTCCTTTGCCAACGCCTTATACGGAAATGTTGCTTGACCAGGTTAAAGAAAAAGATTTTTCAGGCCTGCATTTTTTAGATATTTTTCATCACCGATTAGCGTCTATGTGGCACCGGTTGCGCAAACGCACTTATCCGCACCTTTTCAAACGGCCTCCGCTGAGTACGCCCTTGGGCAAGTTGCAGGAAAACCTAAGTGGGTTTAAACAGCAGGGTGATGTTGCTCACCCTTTATTTTTTGATCATTTCTGGAGAAGGTCCCGGTCACTTAGCAGCTTACTGCAGATGATTGAGAAATTTTTCAATGTTAAAGCAACAGCGCAACCATTTGAGGGCACCTGGAGAACAGTTGATGCATCTGAAGGCAGCACTATTGGTAGCAAAGGACAATTCCAGATTTTAGGAAAAAATGCCATTTTAGGCCTTAGATGCTGGGACCAAGCTGCCGGTTTTTCTATAAACCTGGCCCCTTTGGACTGGAAAACCACCCAGCAGTTTTTACCATTTACTGATACCACCCTGGGCGGAACCAATTTCAGCCAGCTAAAACAGCTTTTAGTAAGTTATATGGGCACCCTGCCCCGGGTATTTTTAAATGTTTCCCTTAAACAAAATGAAAACCAAGGCACAATGTTAAATGCGAAACATGGCCTTGGGTGGAACACTTGGTTGGCCGGTGCAAAAGCGGACAAGGCAAGGGTGAAGGTTTAGTTTTAATAAACCTTATGGTACCTTTTTCAGTATAAGCCTGGGATACATCATGAACTATTCTCAATCAAAAATTACAATTTTCGGCCCTCCTGGAAGCGGAAAAACAACTCTTGCAAAAAAAATAGGCCAGCAGCTAGAACTCCCTATTTTTCATCTTGATAAATTTTTGTGGAATAAAGGTTGGGTTTTGCGTCCCAAACAAGACTTTTTAGCTGATCACCACAAGTTAATGAATTTAGATACTTGGATTATAGAAGGAACATCTCGCGCAACCCTTGATGATAGATACCCCAAAAGTGATCTAGTTATTTATCTGAATCCTTCACGCTTAGTTTGCCTAACGCGAATCTTTAAAAGGTTCATTTTAAGTGAAACCCAACCTTCAGATAAGCCAAATGGTTACCCTGAAAAAATATCATGGGAATTTATAATGTATCTTTGGGCTTTTAAAAAACCTGCTTCACAACAACTTGAAGTGCTGAAAAGAAAATATCCAGACACAATACTTATAGAAATTCAGTCAAACAGAGATTTAAACAAGTTAAAACTTAAGGTTCTCGTCTGATTCCTTTTCACCCACAGTGTGCATTCAACACCTATAACTAATCGGCGATTTGTGGCAAAAATATGCCTGTAACAAACGTAAGTCGTTGTATTTTTACTCACTTGCTAGCATAAACCTTATTGATGATCTCATTTCTATATCTTTTTCACAAATGGTCAAAAACCCTTTATCTAAGTCTAGCGATAATAAAAACTGACATTTCACTAAAGGTTCTTTGCTAACAACGTATTCCAACTTAAATTTTAATAAATTTGGAATAGCTTTTCCTATTTCTAGGTCAGGCAGTTCTTGTGTTTCAGCTCTCACAAGAACCTGCCCATTTTTATTGAACTTCGTAATCTTTATTTTTTCGATATCACCATACAAAAGTGCTGTATCAAAAGTAATACTTTTCTTGCAATGATAAATTTCATTATCCTCAATAGTACTCAACAGTAGATTGGCAAAATTCAATCCAGGCTCACCTTCTAATAAGAAAACAGAACCAGTATCATTCCATTTCGCAACGGGATTACTTTCTACATTTACAAGAACGTTATTTTGATCAGTATGATATATATTAAAAGGCTGCATGTCTTTTTTAACTACAAAAATCACTTTTATAGTTTTTTTTTGAAAGATTCCCTGAGCAACTATGGTAATTAAGTCACTTTCCATTTTTACGTTTTTAATAGGAATACTTATACTGGATAAGTTACACGTAAACATAATTTCAGCTTTTGGCTTATCGTTCTTAAAAACGTCAATTTTGCACAAAATAACAAAAATGAAAAACACAGATATAGATAGCGCAATAGAAAACTTAGTCATAGTTTTTAACAAACATTTTTATTAAGAAAGCCTATCTCAATTTACAAAATATATCAATCAAATCAGGACTTAGACAGGACTTTAGTGACCAATTCAAAGTCAGACACGACAAAGCTTCCGATGATACAAGACAGGGAATTTCGTTATATTTAAGAACTTCAATTGGCAAAAAACTTCACAGCACTGGCCCCGTAATTTTACGATAGACATACATACAAATGCTGTACAACCAAACACCTATAACTAACCGGCGATTTGTGGCAAGGTATGTCTGTAATAAACGCATGTGTTTTCAATGGAATTTAAAGACTTAAAAAGCATTTTAGAAAAACACAATCTGTGGGCGAAAAAGTCATTAGGGCAGCATTTCCTAATGGATGAGTCTGTTTGTGAACGAATGGTGCAAAACCTAAATTTAAAAAGGCAAACCGTTGTTGAAATTGGCCCTGGTCCTGGTAGCCTTACGGATATTTTATTAAAGTCGCAGCCAGATTTTTTGCTAGCAATAGAAAAAGATCAACGCTTTATTGACATTTTAAAAGAGTTTGAAACCCCTGAAAACACCACTTTCGCAATTGTTCAGGCTGATGCGCTGAATGTTTGCATTTCAATGCTTTTGAAAGAACATGGAAAATCAGGCCCCTATCATATAGTGGCGAATTTGCCGTACAACGTAGGAACCGAACTCCTTATTCGGTGGATTAGTGATATTGAGAATATTACTTCCATTACGGTGATGCTACAACGGGAAGTAGTTGATCGTATGACAGCCCTACCTGGCACCAAAGACTACGGGCGTTTGGCAATTGTTTTACAGTCGTGTTTTGAAGTGCAGGAATTATTTCAAATTTCTCCTGAGGCTTTTATTCCACCGCCAAAAGTGTGGTCAAGCGTGGCATACCTTAAACCGCTCAAAGACGTTCCCGAACCAAATGTAATTAAGACATTGGGCAAATTAACAAACATGGCGTTTTGTTATCGCCGTAAAATGTTGCGTGCCAGCCTTGGAAAATCATTGCCATTAACTTTGTGGCAGAAATTGTGTGATACTTTAAATATTGATGAAACCAGGCGTCCAGAAGAACTGGATACCCATACATTTTTAGCAATGGCACAGATATGCAGCAAGGAACAAATCTAGAAAAATTACGGGTGTGGATGGCTGCCAATAAGGTAGAGGCCATTCACGTTCCCCGGGAAGATATGTTTGGTGGAGAATATGTCGCAGCCTGTGATGAACGCTTAGCCTGGGTCAGTGGTTTCACAGGCAGTGCGGGCTTTGCAATTATCACCCATGATGCCGCGCATTTATTTGTTGATGGACGCTATACTCTACAAGCAAAAAAGCAAGCACCAGATTTTAAAATTCATGACTTTAATAAAGCAGCTATTGATTCGGTATGTAATTCGTTAAGCACTCTGCATTACGACCCCTGGTTAATGTCGGCTCAGCAGCTGCAAAGCTGGCGTGACCGTGCAGATTTAATTGCCCTTAAAGCTAACCCTATTGATGCGTTGTGGACAAATAGGCCAAAGCCAATTCATAAAGCAGCATTTGATTACCCAGTTATTTATGCGGGAACCACACGGGAAGAAAAACGTAAGCTTATTCAAACGCCATGGTTTTTAAGCAATCCTGAATCGGTCTGTTGGTTGCTCAATATCCGCGGGGGCGACCTGCCCTATGTACCCCTGCTTCATTGCATGGCGTTAATCACAAGAAATGAAATTACTTTATTTTGCGAACCATCAAAAATTTCAACCGAATTGGCAACATACCTTAATGTTAAAGTTATGCCCTTTGAACAGATGGTAAATACATTAAAAGCTGTAGATGTTGAAATGTATGCTGACAAACGCACAACACCCTCTGCGTTAAATGACATCTCATTCAATTGGCAAACGGATCCATGCGAACTGCCAAAAGCAAAAAAGAACCTGACTGAGCAACAGGGCATGCGTAATTGCCATATGCGCGACGCGGTGTCTGTGATTCGTTTTTGGATGTGGCTAGAAAACCAAAAAGATATTACTGAAATTGACGCGCAAGATTATCTTGAAACCTGCCGCCAGAAAATGGATTCATATCAAGGGGCTAGTTTCGCGACTATTTCTGGATTTGGTGCCCATGGGGCGATTGTCCATTACCGGGCGGAACCCAATACGAATGTAGCAATTACCCAAGGCATGTACCTGCTTGATTCTGGTGGCCAATATCTTGATGGCACAACCGATATTACCCGCACGTTTTCAATAGGTGTACCCACTCAGGAACAGCGTATTCATTATACTTTAGTATTAAAGGGTCATATTGCCCTGGCTAATGCTAGCTTTCCAATTGGCACAACCGGTGCACAGCTTGATGCGTTAGCCCGTCAACACTTATGGAATAATGGTCTTGATTACGCCCATGGTACCGGTCATGGAGTGGGAAGCTATTTAAATGTGCACGAAGGTCCACAAGGAATAAGCAAGGTGCGTAACACTGTTCTGGAACCTGGCATGGTGGTATCAAATGAACCAGGCCTATACCTTGAAAGACAGTACGGCATTCGTATTGAAAATCTGCAAATAGTCAAAGAATCTGCCCATGAAGGATTCCTATGTTTTGAATCACTCACGCTGGTTCCTTATGACAGTTCGCTAATTGAAAAATCCTTACTTACTCAACCAGAGTTGGGCTGGCTTAAATGTTATTATCAAAGCATTTTGACAAATGTTTCGCCAATGTTAAATGACGGTGAAAATAATTGGTTGAAACAGAAAATTTTTTAAGCAACACAAAGGAAAACTAAATATGAAAAATGTCATCAATACGACGTTGCTGTTATTACTTTTTCTCCTATGCTGCCTAGATGCGAAGATGCCTGAAGGTCAAAAAATTAGTGCTAAGGACTTTGTTCATAAACTCAGCACTTCTCTAGATAAGTCAGAAAAGTTAGATGATCTCGTAAAAGTATATAGGGATAAGCTATACGGTGATGTAGGTTTTACAGATGATAAACCTGTAATGAGTTATTTAGCCGTTCATAGCGATATGGAAAAACGAAAATTACCTGTTGAAATTGAAAAGGATTATAAAAAGCGCAAAGAAGTATTTAAGCATCGCCTTTCCTCAGTATCAACAAAAGGAAAATATGAAACATCAGATGAGCTAGAAATGTTTTATGCAGAGTTTATAAAAAAATTTCTTGCCTACCATAGGGATTATTTTAAAAATGAGCTTCTTTTAAAAATAAAAGGTAATAATGACCTTGATCATGTAGATAAAGCAATTTTTTGGATGCTTTTTGCCAGCACTAACTTATTTCCCTTTGAAATTCAAGCACTGCACATAGATATACAAATTTTCAAAATTGAAAGCACAAGTGACTTGATTATTCTTTGTGGTGAAAAAGAAGATACAGGAATTGATTATGTTCCATACTATTACAACTTAGAAACGCAACAAATTTTTAGATGCACATCTGACAAAGGTGAACCTATCACTTTCCTTCCAAGCTATAACGACAAAAGAGACAGTGTGCTAATGAACTGGAATGACCTAATACTTACATGCAATTACCAGGGTCACACTAGCGAATACACGTTTAGTATCGGTAAAAAAACTTGGTCAAAAAATAACGAAACTAAATAGATCAAAATGAATGAATCATTTTTTTCATTTTTTTTCAAATTCCCTATTGTGAAAGTTTTAAAAGTTTTGTGTACTATATGAAGGCGTCTTTTAATTTGGATTGTTGATGAACCAAGAAATAAATGGTTACTTACCTGAAGATAACGAAACTTTCATGAACCCTAAACAGCTAGAGTACTTTAAAACCAAGCTCATTAGCTGGCGTGACCAAATATTAAAAGACTGTTCTGAAACTATTACTGATTTGCAAGATAACCAAGTTGAAGCAGACGTTATTGATGCAGCAGCAAAAGAAGCGGACTATAAGCTAACTTTACGAGCTAGAAATCGTGATTTTAAGCTCCTTAAAAAAATAGACGAGGCCCTAAGCCGCATTGATAATGGAACTTATGGTTACTGCGAAGAAACCGGAGAACCAATTGGTGTAAAAAGACTAGAAGCTCGACCCATTGCCACCCTTGGCATTGAAGCACAAGAGCGTCATGAGCGTGAAGAACGCACTCATCGCGACGTTTAGGTTAGCTTTTAATTACACAGTATCTTGACGAAACAGCTCTATTTTGAGATAATTAGTAGCTGAAATTCTAATATTATTAATGTAGGAGGGGTTATTGCTGGATTTACATCTACATTATAAACGTTTAGGGACAGCCTTAGCTTTGGTTATGGTCCTTTTTGGGTCAACTCGCGCTTTTAAACATTATCATTCAGCAGAACAAATTCCATCAGAGCTAACAGCAAACCCTACAACCCCCGTTGCACCAATCATAGAAGAAACCACGCTTACCCTTGCAAGCGGTGGTAGCGTACAAAAACTTTTAACCGGTTTTGGTGTTAATAAAGAGTCTGCACTTCAAATAGCAAATGCTTTTGCGCAATTCGTACCTCATAATAAATTAAAGTCAGGCCAAGATTTTAATGTTCGTTACAAACGTTCTGAACAAGGTGTGGAAATTGAATCATTCCATTCACAATCTTCAATTGATCAAAAAATTATCATCACAAAGGCAGATGGAAATTACATCAGCAAAGCTGAGAAAATTCACTTAACACCCGTTGTGCATGTTTTTGAAGGCAATGTTCATTCTAGTTTTTACAGCGCTGCTATGAAAGCTGGCGTACCCACAAAGCTAGTTCAAGAAGCCGTTGATGTTTTAAGTTATGTTGTAAACTTCCAGCATGGCATACAACCTGGCGCTTCCTTTAAAATTTTGTGTAATGCGTTACGCAATGATAAAGGTGATATCGTAAAAATTGAACAATTGCGTTTTGTTTCATTAAAAACAGGACAACAAGATCATAAGCTTTTCGCTTTTACAGAAAATGGTAAAGTGCGTTTTTTCAATGAAAAAGGTGAAAGCGTTGTGCGCTCTCTTTTGCAAACTCCATTAAATGCCACAAAACTATGTGTGACTTCAGGCTTCGGCATGAGACGCCACCCAATTCTTGGCTATAATAAACAACACAAAGGCGTAGACTTTGGTGCACCAAGCGGCACACCAGTTCTAGCAGCTGGTGAGGGACGTGTCATTGCTTGCGGGTGGAGTGGTGGTTATGGTAATCGCGTGCATATTCGACATAGTGGTGGTTATGAAACTGTTTATGGTCACTTAAAGTATATAAATAAAAATATTAGACCTGGAGCTGTAGTTTCTCAACGCCAAGTATTAGGCGGAGTTGGTATGACAGGATCTGCCACAGCACCTCACTTACATTTTGAAGTTATTTTAAATAAGCACCATATTAACCCCATGAAGGTACAAGCGTTACCATCCTTAAAGCTTACAGGGGGATCATTGAAAAAATTTGAAACTGTAAAATCAGCTACTCAAAAAGAAATGGTAGACTTCATACAAACCAAAGCAGTTGCTTAATTATACTTTTCTGACTTGAGTTTTCACTAAAGAACACCTATATACCTACTGGTGCTGGTATTTTAATTAGGTTGGTATGTTTAGAAAATGGTCTTTTGTGATTTTAGGAATTTTGCATATGGGAACTGGTGTATACCTCAGCCTTGAAATACACACATGGAACATGAATAGATTCTATCGACAGCTAAATCAAGGTCGTGAAAAAATTTAAACGAAAATTCTCAACTACTGCAAATTTCCAAATTTTGTAAATTTACCATCAAAAAATAGCTTCACAGTTCCAACTGGGCCATGACGTTGTTTTGCAATAATGATTTCTGCTTGGTTCTGCACTTTAGACATGCGTTGCTGCCATTCAAGGTGTTTATCAGTACCAATGGGAGGTTCCTTACGAGCTTCGTAGTATTCATCACGATAAATAAACATCACTACGTCGGCATCTTGCTCGATTGACCCAGATTCACGCAGGTCAGCAAGCTGAGGACGCTTATCTTCACGTTGTTCTACCGCACGAGACAGCTGAGACATCGCAATAACAGGAACGTTTAGTTCCTTAGCCAAAGCTTTCAATCCTCGAGATATGTCAGAGATCTCCTGCACACGGCTATCTCCGCTTTTGTTTTTTCCTGAGCCTTCCAGCAGCTGTAGGTAGTCCACAACAATCAACCCAATACCGTGCTGACGTTGTAAACGACGTGCACGGTTACGAAGTGCTGTTACCGTTAACGCTGGAGTATCATCAATGAATAGCCCCAAGTTTTCAATTAATCGGCTGGCTGAAACCAAGCCTGGAAAATCCTCAGCTTTAATGTCTCCACGACGAATTCGATCTGATGATATTTTTGATTGTGTTGCAAGAATACGGGTAGCCAATTGCTCGGCTGACATTTCTAATGAAAAGAAAACAGCATTTGCCCCTTCCTTAGGGTTTTCCATAAAGGCTTTTGCTGCATTAAAAGCAATGTTTGTTCCTAAAACGGTTTTTCCCATTGAAGGACGCCCTGCAACAATCAGTAAATCTGATGGGTGCAAACCACCCAGCCATTTATCAATATCAGTTAAACCTGTTGTCACACCAACAATTGAACTGTCTCGACGGTAAGCAATTTCAGCCATTTTAACAGCTTCGGTTAGTGCTGTTTTAAAGGACACAGCCCCACGAGTTGTGTCTCCACTGCTTGCAAGATCATAAAGTTGCTTTTCAGCACCTTCAATTTTTTCCATTGCAGTATCTTCAGATTTCACATCATGAGCGTCACGAATTATTGTATCGCCAATAGATGAAAGGCTACGTCGAAGGTAAAACTCATGAATCATCTGACCATAGTCACGCACGCTAACCGTGCTAGAAACACCAGAAACCAAATCAACCAGGTACCCTACTCCACCTGCTTCTTGTATTAAGGGGTCGCCTTCTAATAACGGCTTAAGAGTGATAGGATCCGCCACTTGTGAACGTTCAATTAAGCGAGCTATCACTTCATAAATATTTTTATGCAAAGGGTGAGAAAAATGCTCAGGCTTTAGAAACTCTGTAATAACTTCAAATGCTTGATTATTAAGCATTAAAGCACCAAGCAACGATTGTTCAGCCTCTAAATTATGAAGGGCTTGAACTTGCTGCTGTTTATCAAAGGCTAAAACTTGAGCCATAAATAGATTCTCCTGTTGATTTTTAAAGTACCACAGAGACGTTTCTTTACCAACTATTAATACTATTTTTATATACTAAAAAAAATATAGTTTTTCATTTTATGCGTTTTTTCATTGTTTTCTATTTGGCAATACACAGTGTGTGGGCAAGTCATTATGGAACTGGCTACTCATCTAGCGGACACTATTCTCAAAGTAGCTATTCAAGCAATAATTACTCTAATAATAACTCCAGCACAGGCATGTCATTAAATCTTCCTCGGATTGATATACGTATTGAAAAATTCATATCAACCCCCAGAGAAATGGAACGTAGAGAAAAAGAAAACGGTACCGAAGAAGAAATTGAAATAGATTGGTATAAGCGAGATAAAGACGGAGAACTTGTAAAAGGAAAAAATTTCCAAAATCATGTTCTTAAAATTTTGATAGAAGAACTTACGGAGCGCTTTAGTAAATCAGAAACCAATCGTTCTGAAAGTGTTGAAAGTATTCTTTTGTACCTGAATCAATTTATTGGAGAAAGGTTTATTCCTGTTGCTTACCAACCCGCTATAAAAAAGATTTTTAACCGAGCACAAGATCTACAAAATAAACCAGCACTACAAGTTACTAATATAGTTTTTAAGGAACTGACGGAAGCTGCGCAAAAAGCCTTTCGTGCAGGAAAGCGTGTTCAAGCTAGTGGAATAGAACGTTCTCAGTCAGTTAGGGACACTATGCAAGCTGATCCGTTACTTGTAGAACTTTTATTTATGCAACTAGTTTGGGACGCACAAAAAAGGAACAGCACACGTCAAGAGCTTTTAAATACCATTGAAAAAAGCATGGTGAAAATGGAACAACTATTTGGCAGTGACCCCGCTTATACAATAGTTGGAACATTTTCCAGTCTACGTGCGACATTATTAGAAAAAGCTCAACAAGAATCACCCTTTCCTGCTTTACTGAAGTATGTTATTGGAATGGTGACAGAAGGAAAAAAAGAACTGGAAGAAGAACATGAGCAGCTGTTGGCTAACCAAGACCAAGATGATTGGGAAGAAATAATCAAAGAAAAAGCAGAACCTGCTGTTTCAGTTTGGATAAAAAAAGAAGTTGCTCCTAAAAAAAGTGAAGAAGAAGAACAAAAAGAATTAAAGAAAAAAAACAAAAAGAAAAAGAAATTAGTAGAAAAAGAACAGCTAGAGAATATAAAAGAAAACGCTGTTGATTCAGTAAAAAATAAAGGTATTAAGATTGCACAAGATAAATTTTCTAGCTTAATAGGAGATGTATTTGGCTCACTTGGTTCAATTGGTGGGTAAATTTCAAAAGTGGCATTTGCTGGATTTCCACTGAAAATCACATTAAACACCACGTTTCTTAATTCACTGCACCGTTTGATTAGCAAGTGTTTCTGATGGAGTTAGAATTTCTTTTCCAGCCTCGTCTTCAGAATACTCAATTGGTTGAAGCTCCGTAGAAAGAGCCAATCGTAACACTTCATCAACATGTTTAACCGGAATAATCGTTAACCCTTTTGTCACGTTATCTGGTATTTCAGCGAGATCTTTTTCGTTATCATAAGGAATAATAACAGTTTTAACTCCACCACGATGAGCAGCTAGCAATTTTTCCTTTAAACCGCCAATAGGCAACACGTTACCACGCAAAGTTACCTCACCTGTCATAGCAATATCTTTACGCACAGGTATGCCGGTTAGCACAGATACAATTGACGTACACATGGTAATACCAGCTGATGGGCCATCTTTTGGAATAGCGCCTTCAGGCACATGAATATGAATGTCTTTACGTTCAAATAAACTTGGCTTCAAGCCAAATTGTGTTGAACGAGACCGCACATAGCTGAGAGCCGCTTGAATAGACTCTTGCATTACATCACCAAGCTTACCGGTAATTTGGGTTTTTCCTTTTCCTGGCAACACAACAGCTTCGATACTCAACAATTCCCCACCTACTTCAGTCCAAGCAAGCCCAGTTGTAACACCGATTGTGTCATTTTCTTCAGCCAGTCCATATCGGAACCGCTTAATGCCTGCGTAGGTTTCTAAGTTTTCGTCAGTTACCGTTAGTTGCTTAATTTTAGAACTCATGATTTCTCGAACGGCTTTTCGGCATAAATTGGTAATCTCGCGTTCAAGACTACGCACACCTGCTTCACGCGTATAGTTACGAATAAGCGTCATCAATGCATCGTCATCAACAGAAAATTCTGCCTTTTTTAGACCATGTTGTTCCATTTGTTTTGGTAACAGATGTTCTTTTGCTATAACCAACTTCTCGTCTTCTGTATAACCTGGAATACGAATAATTTCCATACGATCAAGCAAAGGTTGAGGCATTTTCAACGTGTTCGCGGTTGTAATGAACATTACATCTGAAAGATCATAATCTACTTCTAGATAGTGATCATTGAATGCTGCATTCTGTTCTGGATCTAGCACCTCTAGCAATGCTGATGCTGGATCACCACGGAAATCGCTACCCAATTTATCAATTTCATCTAACAAAAATAATGGGTTAGATGTTTTAGCTTTTTTCATTCCTTGAATAATTTTACCTGGCATTGAACCAATGTATGTACGACGATGCCCACGAATTTCAGACTCGTCACGCACACCTCCCAAGGCCATACGTACAAAGCTACGCCCGGTTGCTTTTGCTAATGATTTTCCTAAGCTTGTTTTACCCACACCTGGTGGACCAACTAAGCATAAAATTTGACCACGCACTTTGCCAACTCTTGCTTGCACAGCAAGATATTCAAGAATACGTTCTTTAACTTTATCAAGCGCGTAATGATCTTTGTTTAGAATATTTTCAGCAACAGATAAATCATTTTTTGTACGACTACGCTGTTTCCATGGCAAGTTCAAAAGCCAATCTAGATAATTGCGTAATACGGTTGATTCTGCAGAGGAAGCATTCATCGTTCGCAATTTACGAACTTCTGAAAGAGCTTTTTCTCTGGCTTCTTTCGAGAGCTTTACCTTTTTAATTTTATCTTCAAGTTCAGCAATTTCGTCTTTGCCTTCTTCGCCTTCTCCCAGCTCACGATTAATCGCTTTCAACTGTTCGTTCAGGTAATACTCACGTTGAGTCTTTTCCATTTGTTTTTTAACACGTGTACGAATTTTTTTCTCAACGTGCAAAACAGCACTTTCACTTTCAATATAACCAAGCACTTTTTCTAAACGCTTGCTGATATTAGCTGTTTCAAGCAAAATCTGCTTGTCTGGAATCTTTAAACTAAAATATGAAGCAACTGTATCTGCAAGTTTTGCAGGATCTGTAATCTGATTAACAGTTACCAGCACTTCAGGAGGAATTTTTCTATTGAGCTTTATGTATTGTTCAAACTGCGAAACAACGGCACGTGTAAGGGCTTCCAGCTCTTCTTCAGCTCCGTCTTCCTCGTGAATAATAGAACCATACGCTTGAAAAAAAGGAGCATCATCAACGAATTGATTTAGCCGCACACGCTGTGTTCCTTCCACCAATACTTTTACAGTACCATCTGGAAGTTTTAAAAGTTGTAATAGAGTGCCTAAAGTGCCCACTGAATACAAATCTTTTGCTTCTGGATTATCATCAGCAGGGCTTTTTTGAGTAACCAAAATAAGATCTTTTTGATTAGTAAGCATCATTTCTTCAAGTGCCAAAACCGACTTATCGCGCCCCACAAAAAGGGGAACAATCATATGGGGGAAAACAACAATATCCCTTAAAGGTAATACTGGAAATATTTCCCCTTGATTAATTGAAAGTGGCCGGCTCTTTTTAACCATTAACGTGCACCTTCTTTGCGCTTAGGTTCTTCAACTTTAACAATAACAACTGGATCAGCTTTGCTGTCTATTACTTCTTTGTTAATGATAACTTCTTCCACATCTTCACGTGAAGGAAGATCATACATTGTATCAAGTAAAACACTTTCCATAATGGAACGTAGTCCACGCGCACCTGTTTTACGCACGATAGCTTTTTTAGCTACAGCATGCAGTGCTTCATTATCAAAGGTTAACTTAACGTCTTCCATTTCAAATAAGCGCGCATATTGTTTTAGCAATGCGTTCTTAGGTGTAGACAAAATTTCAACCAATGCTGCTTCATCTAAATCACCTAGGGTTGCAACGACAGGTAAACGACCGATAAATTCTGGAATCAAACCAAATTTTAATAAATCTTCTGGCTCAAGGTCACGCAATAATTCGCCAACCTTATGATCTTGAGGACCTTTTACATCCACACCAAAACCTATGCCACTACCTTTTTTACGACCGGCAATAATTTTTTCCAAACCAGCAAAGGCACCACCGCAGATAAACAAAATATTGGTTGTATCAACCTGCAAAAACTCTTGCTGTGGATGCTTTCTTCCACCTTGAGGAGGAACGGAAGCAACAGTACCTTCCATAATTTTAAGAAGCGCTTGTTGCACACCTTCACCTGAAACATCACGCGTGATAGAAGGGTTGTCGGATTTTCGAGAAATCTTATCAACTTCATCAATATAAACAATGCCACGTTGTGCACGCTCGACATTATAATCAGCAGCTTGTAGAAGCTTCAATATGATATTTTCTACGTCTTCTCCTACATAACCAGCTTCAGTTAATGTAGTTGCATCAGCCATTGTAAAAGGTACGTCAATAATACGTGCAAGTGTTTGAGCCAATAAGGTCTTACCACTACCTGTCGGACCTACCAACATAATGTTTGATTTAGCAATTTCCACTTCACTTCCACGGACACCATGATTAAGGCGTTTGTAGTGGTTGTGCACAGCAACAGAAAGTACTTTTTTCGCATGATCTTGTCCGATTACATAGTCATCAAGAACTTTTCGAATTTCTTGAGGGGCTGGCACACCTTCAGTCAGCAAACGCGGTTTTGCACTTTCCTCTTGAATAATATCGGTACATAGATCGACGCACTCGTCACAAATAAATACTGTTGGTCCTGCAATTAACTTGCGAACCTCATGCTGACTTTTTCCACAAAAAGAGCAATACAAGGTATTTTTGCTATCACCAGTAGATTTGCTCATATTTTCTCCACATCAAAAACTTATTAGCAGCGCCTAAACGCATCACTTCATACTTCAACTATGCAGCCGAAAAGTCAAGAAATAGTTAACCAAATTGGCTTTTTTTGTGGATAAAGTGAAGTATTTTAAAGCAACTATTTAATTTTCAAAATTCAGTATTTAAGATGCTCTATTAAGAAATCTGCGTAATCATATGCCAGAGTTTTTGTGCGGCATCACGTTCCGCGTGTTTTTTATTTTTACCTTCACCTGTTGCAACGAAACCATTTTTTAAAGAAACTTCAAGCATGTACAAAGGCGCATGATCAGGGCCTGACCTTCCAATTTCTTTATATTCTGGAATATCCATCCCACGCTTTTGTGCCCACTCTTGCACAAGGGCTTTAGGTTCCTTTGGCAATTCTTCCAGATCGTAAATAGCATCTCCCCAGTATTTATGGATGAAATTTTGCGATGCTTCCATTCCTCCATCAATGTATAGGGCAGCTATTACTGATTCTATGCAGTTTGCTAAAATTGATGTGCCTTTCAATTCGTCTTCTTTAATAGGAATAAAAGACGCTAAATTTATACGTTCCGCGATAATATTGCAAAATTCCCTTGAAGTAAGATAAGAAAGGCGCTTGGCAAGTTTTCCTTCTTCATCATGGGTATAATGAACATACAATGCCTCTGCTATTACCAATCCAAGAACACGATCGCCTAAAAATTCTAAACGTTCAAAAGCTTTACCTTGTTTGCGTTGTTGTAAAACCGGTGGTGTTAGAGCTTGGGTAAGTAGTATTTTCCTTTTAAAGAAATACCCTAAAATATCTTCGAGCATCATTTTTAGATCCATTAAAGAATTATTTTTGCAAAAGTTAAAAAGGAAACATGAGCATATTCACTCATAAAAACTACATGTCGATAAGATATCTCAAAGTTTATTGGAAGTACAATTTTAAAATGGTGGATTGAAATTTTTTTGCCAACCGGCTATTAAAACGTATCGTATTTTTATCAAGCAGCTGTATGAGAATTGGCGTTCCAAAAGAAGTAAAAAATCATGAGTACCGAGTTGGTCTAACAACTTTATCGGTAAAAGAGTTGATCAGTGCAGGTCATGAAGTCGTAGTTGAAACAAATGCTGGTGTGGGTATTGGGTTAACCGATGCACATTACAAAGAAGTTGGAGCTAAAATTTTAGCTACAGCAAAGGAAGTGTTCGATACTGCCGATATGATTGTTAAGGTAAAAGAGCCGCAACCAAGCGAATACAACTTGCTAAGAGAAAATCAAATTCTATTTACTTATTTACATTTGGCTCCAGATCCAGATCAAGCCAAGGGTTTAATTGATTCTAAGTGCGTAGCTATTGCTTATGAAACAGTCACTGACGAACGCGGAGGATTGCCTCTTTTGGCACCAATGAGCGAAGTTGCTGGTCGCATGTCAGTTCAAGTTGGAGCTTGGATGTTGGAAAAGAGCCAAGGTGGCAAAGGCGTGTTATTAGGCAGCGTACCAGGCGTTGAACCGGCCAGAGTTGTTGTTCTAGGCGGGGGTGTGGTTGGAGCAAATGCTGCTCGTATGGCAGCTGCACTAGGCGCAGATGTAACTATAGTAGACCGTAATTTAAAGCGTTTGAATGAATTAGATTGGATGTTCATGGGACGCTTAAAGACTGCTTATTCAACACAAGCGATGATTGAAAAACTTGTTTCAAAAGCTGATCTTGTAATTGGAGCAGTGCTAGTTGTAGGTGCTTCTGCCCCAAGATTAGTCACTAAAGATATGTTAAAAACAATGAGCCCTGGCAGTGTGTTAGTTGACGTTGCTATTGATCAAGGTGGGTGTTTTGAAACAAGTCGCCCTACTACTCACGCAGATCCATACTATGAAGTTGACGGTGTATTGCATTATTGCGTTACCAACATGCCTGGCGCAGTAGCCAGAACATCAACTTTTGCACTTAACAATGCGACCTTACCCTTCACAATGGCGCTAGCAAACAAAGGCTACAAACGCGCATTAATGGACGATAAGCATTTGCTTAATGGCTTAAATGTGTGCAAAGGACGAATTACTCATGAAATTGTAGCTCGTGACTTAAGCATGGAATATGTTGAACCAGGGGTAGCCATCGTTGAAGCTTAAAAGAGGCGATACGCTAGTTTTAGCAACTCATAATCAGGGAAAGTTAGAGGAATTTAAAACTCTTCTTTCCTTGTACGATTTAAATATTAGTAGCTCTGGAAATCTTGGCATTGAAGAACCTGAGGAGACAGAAAATACCTTTGAAGGTAATGCCCTGCTAAAAGCAAAATATACTGCAGAAAAAACAGGACATATTTCCCTAGCAGACGATTCTGGACTTGTTGTACCAGCTTTGGATGGTATGCCTGGTATTTACTCTGCACGATGGGCAGGTCCAGAACGTGACTTCGCTAGTGCACATAAAAAAATAAATGATCTTCTTGAAGATAAGCCAAGAGACGCCTATTTCACATGCGTACTGGCTGTTGCATGGCCTGATGGTTCATCAAAAATTTTTGAAGGTCAAAGCCATGGAGAACTGGTATGGCCAATTCGTGGCGAGGGTGGATTTGGTTATGATTCCATGTTTGTTCCTGCCGATGACACACGCACCTATGCTCAAATGACAAAAGCAGAGAAATCAAAATCATCACATAGAACTAAGGCCTTCAAATTATTTCAAGAAAGCCTTTTGCCAGATTAAGAAAATTTCGAGCCCTTAGGCTCACGATCCGTGCTTATTTAAATATTTTCATTTTTTAAACTGATATTTTATTAAAATGCTAAATAATATTTTTCGTCTTATTTCGCAAAGACTAGTTTTCTATATCAGTTTTTTTTTGTAGTATGTGCACATTCAAGTTATATGTGTAGTTATGAAAAGCGTTACAGTTTTACTAGGTGGTTGCGGCAAAGAACGCGAGGTTTCTTTAAATTCAGGGAACGCTACCCTTTCGGCACTTAATGAACTTGGTTTTTTGACATCAACCATTGATCTACCAAGTGATCTCAATGGACTTATTACACAACTAAAAGAAACCAAACCGGATGTCGTTTTCAATTGTTTGCATGGCCCCATTGGCGAAGATGGAACAGTCCAAGGTATTTTGAATAAATTGAATATTCCTTATACACATTCTGGAGTTTTAGCATCTACAAATGCTATGGACAAATGGACCTCTTATCAAATTTTCAAAAATAATAATATTCCTACTCCCGAAACTGTAAAAATAAATTTAGCAAACACGGCTAAGTGCCCTATAACATATCCGTGCATGGCAAAACCTATTAATGAAGGCTCCAGCGTCGGCATTAAAATTATTTCATCCGACAGTGAATGGAAACAACTGCAACAAGAGTGGACATTTGGCAATGAATGCATAATACAAGAATATTTAAAACAACGAGAAATTCATGTGGCTGTGATTGATGAAACTCCATTGGGAACTATCGAAATATGTCCCAAAGAAAATTTTTCTTTTTTTAGCTACCAAGCGAAGTATGTGCCTGGAGAATCTAGATTCCTGTGCCCTGCCCCAATTAGTATAGATATGGAAGATCTTGCTAAAGAAACTGCTTTAAAAACTTATAGGGCATTAGGATGCAGAGGATTAGCAAGAGTAGATATGATGTTCGATGGACATATATTCAGTGTGTTAGAATTAAACACACAACCAGGATTCACAGCAACATCTTTAGCGCCACAAATTGCAAAAAGCCAAGGCATTTCCTTTGCTGAACTAGTAAAAAGAATGGTAGCAAGCGCCAAATGCGATTAATCCCTATCAGAAAAAAAAATACTCTTTTAGCAAAGCGCTCAAAGAATGAATCTAATAAAATTACGTCTACTCGCAAGGTAAACAAAAAGAAAAATGCTCGTACAATGCGAGTATACGCTGATTATTTTAAATATTTTCTTGGATTTATTATTATAGCGACAGTTTGTGGTTCGTGGTTTCAAGGATATCCACAAAAAGTATACTCAAACACAGTGGATGGAATCCACAAATTCACTGCATCGTTAGGATTTAAAGTACAAGAAATTGTTGTGCAAGGCAGGATTCACACTCAACAACAAGATTTAATGAAAGCTTTAAAAATTAATCGTGGGGACTCTATATTTTCAATTGACCTTCAACAAACAAGATTTCGGCTTGAAAAACTAGAATGGATTCGTCGTGCTACTGTTGTGCGAAGCCTGCCAGACATTGTTCATATTAAAATTGAAGAACGGCATCCTATAGCCATATGGCAGCACCATAATCAATTCAATTTAGTTGACGAAGACGGTTCAGCCATTCTTACAAAAGATCATCGACATTATGGAGTTTTGCCGCTAGTAGTTGGAGAAGGTGCACCTCAAAAATCTCCTGATATTTTAAAAATCTTAATGAAATTTCCTAATATACAAAAAAATCTTCAAGCATTATCGCGTGTACATGAGCGACGTTGGAATATCTATTTAGTAGGCGGCGTACTAGTAAAGCTTTCAGACCATTCATTAAACCAAGGCCTTGCTTTGCTTGAGCTCCTTTTAACTGAGCAAAGATTATCGGTAAAAAATGTACAAGAAGTTGATCTACGTTCTCCAGAACGGTATTTCTTGCGCGTAACACCTGAAACAATACAAAAAATAAAGTCCAATAGAAAAGGCAAAATAGCATAAAATAAAACAGTCTTAGATAATTAAATCTAAGACTGTTTTGCAAGAAATTTAAATTGTTAGTGTTTTACAACTTGAGTTTGAGCAGCAGGTGCTTGTTTTCTATCTTGCCTTCTTTGTTGTTTTGCAGCTTTTTTTGCTGCTTTATTTGCATATTGTGGTTGCTTCTTAGCAGCAACAGCAGGATTTGCTTGAGCTGCTACTGCAGGTTTCGCAGCCGATTTCTTATTTTTTCCACCCCTTGCAGATACGTCACTTGCGACGCTCAGTAATGCTACAGTCATAAGAGCTAAAAATACTTTTTTCATTTAAATCTCCATTTAAAACAATGCACTTAATTTATTTTTTTTTGACCTGGCATTCTTGCTCCTACCGCACTAGCTGCTTGTTGAGCAACTGCTCTTGCGTTGTTGAACATATTGCTCATCCTTCCTGGTTTCTCTGGCGCTTTTGGAGCCATCATAGATTTTGCTCCTGCCACTGCTTGACCTCCCATTTTAGAAGCTCCTGCCATGGCTTTTTTTCCAAAATTCATCACGTTACTCATCATTCCTGGTTTCGCTGGTGCTGCTACTGCGGCATCAACACTTGAAACACTCATTAATACTGCAGCTACAAGAGCTATTGTTACTTTTTTCATATATTTCTCCATTTACTTAAAAGAATCATTTCCATACTTTTATTGTTACCATTTAAAAGTTAATAAATTGCTAATTATAAAAGTTATGCAGCATTAAGTAATGGACGCACATAAGGCGTATCAAGTAATCGTAATAATGCCATCCATTCTAATTTCAGATGAACTTCACGTTTTGAAAGAGCTTGCTCATGTGCTCTCACACACACTTCCGTTGGAATAGTACATATTGGAAGTCCTTGCGCCAAGGTCCTGACCTGAATTTCAGCTGCTTTTTCGAGCATGTACATTAGCATAAACGCTTCGGGAATAGTCGTTCCAACGGTCAAAGAACCGTGATTACGTAAAAGCATTACCTTTTTTTCGCCTAGATCACGAACAATGGTAACTTTTTCATCTTCACGCATCGCGATGCCTTCATAATCGTGATATGCAACCTCGCCAAATAAGTGTAAGGCATGCTGAGAAATTGGTAAAAGTCCTTCTTTTACAGAGCTAACAGCAACACCGTTAATTGTATGCAAGTGCAACACACAACCAATGTCTGGCCTTGCAGCATGGGTAGCACCATGAATAACTGAACCTGCTGGGTTAATCTCGTGAATGGTATCGCTTAATATTTCCCCGTCGAAGCTAACCTTAATTAAGTTGGTTGGCGTAACTTCATGAAAATGTAAACCAAAAGGATTAATCAAAAAACATCCTGGCTGTTCAGGCACTCGTGCAGTAAAATGCGTATATATTAAATCTGTCCAACCATACATTCCAGCCAAGTGATACGCTGCCGTTAGTTCCAACCGAGCTTTCCATTCACTATCTGATATATCATTTCGCATAATTTTAGATTTCATTAGGGGTTATAACTTTAATTTAGAAAAGAAATAGTTAAAATTTTATTAAAATAAACGTTTTAAAAACCATTGCTATCACAATTTCTAAACACAGATTGCACAATAACAGATAAAATCTTAAATTTGTGAGCAATTTTGGATTTAACGGACTGCAAATACTTTTTGAAAAAAAATTAAATTACGTTGGATTAATCATTTTTTAGTTTCAGGTTTTGACATGTTTTGATATATTCAAAGAATTATTTTTACTTATTAGTCAGATGTATTTACATAAATTAAAGCCAATCCTCATATGTTTAATCATAAGTTTAATCAGCCTTTCCTCTCTTGAAGCTAGAAAACGCAGTAAAACTGAAACAGCAGGAGATGTTATTCAAATAACCATTCCTGTTACATCTCTTTTGATTGCTTTTGGTAAAGACGACACAGAAGGTATGAAACAACTTTTTTACAGCGTTGCCGCTTCAACTGCAGCAACTTGGGGATTAAAGCTTGCTTTTAACAAAAAAAGACCAAAAGGTGGAAAGTATTCATTTCCATCTGGACACACAAGCTTAGCATTTAGCGGCGCATCTTTCCTGGGAATGCGCTACGGTGCAGCTTATGGAGTACCATCCATAGGTGCAGCTTCTTACGTTGGTTATACTCGCGTACATGCACGTCGTCACTATTGGGGCGATGTAATAGGCGGTGGTATCATTGGCGGCCTATCTGGCTTCCTTTTCACAACTCCTTACCAAGAAGTAAAGAAGACTGAAAAGCAAAAGACTGCAGAGAATCCAGAACTAAATAATGACGAAAGTTCTGCAAATAAAAAATAACTTGCCATTTTGCTTGTTTTTTAAGCACTTTTGCCGTAGCTTATAAAACATGCACCCTACAATTAACATTGGCTCCATTAGCCTTGATATGAACGTATTCCTAGCACCCATGACGGGTGTTAGTGATATGGCATTCAGAAGTCTTGTAAAACGAATGGGTGCCGGACTCGTTATTTCAGAAATGATTGCTAGTCAGGCAATGATTCGCCAAACACGCGCAAGCTTGCGCATGATTCAAGCTCATGGTGAAGAGCCTATGGTAGTTCAACTGGCAGGTTGCGAACCTGAAGTTATGGCAGAAGCAGCAAAATTAAACGAAGACTTGGGCGCTAAAATTATAGATATTAACATGGGCTGCCCTGTGAAAAAAGTTGTTAATGGGCACGCTGGATCAGCCTTAATGCGCAATGAATCTTTAGCTGCAAAAATTATTGAAGCAACAGTAAAAGCAGTAAAGATCCCTGTAACCCTTAAAATGCGTACAGGTTGGGATGATAATAGTCGCAATGCTCCAAAGCTAGCTAAAATAGCTGAAGATTTAGGTATTCAAATGATTACGGTTCATGGCCGTACACGTTGTCAGCTATATAATGGAAGGTCCGACTGGAAATTTATACGCTCGGTAAAAGAAGCCATAAACCTTCCTGTTATAGGCAATGGTGATGTTGTCACCGTTGAAGATGCTAAAAATTTATTAGAACAAAGCGGAGCAGATGGAGTAATGATTGGTCGCGGTGCATATGGCCGCCCTTGGTTTATAAAACAAGCACACGATTACTTAACAACCGGAGCTACTCCTAAAGACCCATCACTTGAAGAGCAGCTAGAAATTATTCTTGGACACTTTGAAGATATTTTACACCTATATGGTGTTGAAGGCGGTGTCAAGATTGCTCGCAAACATCTGGGGTGGTACAGTAAGGGACTTAAAGATTCCGCCGAATATAGGGTACACGTTAACCAAACTGAGTGCCCCTTACAGATGCGTGATCTCGTTCGAAATTTTTACAACCAACAAACAGAATTAATATAAAATTATGACCGGAATTGCAGCAGTTATTGAAAAAATGGTGAAAGAGTATTTTACAACTCAAGGTGACAATATTACCGATTCAAGCCTTTATAATACTGTACTTCAGGAAGTAGAACGTCCCCTTCTAGAACAAACTCTTCATGCCGTAAAAGGTAATAAAGCAAAAGCAGCCAGAGTTCTTGGGATTAACCGCAACACCCTTCACAAAAAAATTAGTGAACATGGTTTGTAATGCTGCGTATTTGTGCAGGCCTGTTCAAGGGTAAGCATTTAAAGTTACCTCCAGAATCTGTTTCTCGCCCTTCATCTGATAGGCTACGTCAAGCCGTTTTCAACATACTCACAAACATGCTGAATTTTAATGAGCTGCGCGTTCTTGACGCATTCGCTGGCTCAGGTGCTTTAGGTTTAGAGGCACTGTCTCGTGGAGCTAAATCAGTTGTTTTTTGTGAAAATAATCTTTTAGCTCAGCAAGTGCTTAAAGAGAATGTTTTAGGTACAAAAGCTAATCATGCAGATATTTCAATAACTAATGATATTTTTCAACTCAAGACAGACCCCTTTGATTTGGTTTTTCTAGACCCACCTTATGATATGGGCCTAGAACTTAAGGCAATTGATTGCTTACTAGAAAAAAAGCTTATATCTGAAAATGGAATTATAGTTGTTGAACAACGGAAAGGCGCGACAATTATCAATCACAAAGACTTTACTGCACAAGAACCACGAGTTTACGGCAAATGCCAAATTACGATTTTACAGCTTATCCAGCCAAACGATTAACTGCCCAAGCATGAGTCTTATTATCAAAATAAAACTCTTCTGCACCGCCATCTTGCTCGAAAACATTGATTTCTTCTAGTAAACGTCCTTGGTTGAAAATAATTTTTTCATCGTAGCCAATTTTAATACCATAATTCCTAAAAGCAATTGTAAAATGACCACTTTTAATTAGTGAAGGAATCGCTTTAATCACGTCATTAAGGGTAAAAATGTCATAATTCCCCAATTTTTCAACACAGATCAGTGCATGATTAGACCCAGGGAACATTGGAAGTTTTTCAATGAAACCACTTCCCAAACGTGCATTGGTTATAAGCACTCGGTTTTTACCCTTTAGGCCGGAACGACGAATCATAACATCATCGGCTTCAAAGAATGTCGCTCCACCGAACACAACCATACGCTTAACTTGACGATCGTTCATATTGTAAGGCGCTATAGATAATTTCATTTTTTTGCCATAACGAACAATTGAAAGTTTGACTTTTTTATTAGCGACTCCAATTTCATTAATAATTTTATCTAGCTTGTATAAATTTGGACCAATTTCTTGCCCATCAATTTCAAGAATGCAATCTCCTGCTTCCAACACACCTTCGGCAGGACTATCTGGCATAATGCTGTGCACCTTTAATGCGCGATGAAACGCTTCTGGGTATTTCCTTGCATATTCAACGGCACTGTCTTCTGAAAAACTGTAATATTTTACTAAATCACCCAAAGATGAATACGTAAAAATTGCCCCCAGGGAAAAGCGCTTTGGTTCTTTGCCGGCTTTAAGAGATTCTAGTATCTCTACTCCATAAGCTATAGGAAGCGCAAAAGCACTGGTTGCCATGTTTGACGCAAAAATTATTCCAATAACCTTACCAGAAGCAACATCATAAACCATGGAGCCACTTCCCCCACCTTGCATATTTAAACTAATACGCATTGCATGCTGAGGAAGATGCCCTTCTATTTCATTAGGGTTTGCGACTACACCTGTTTGTGTTGAAAAATGGCGATTTTCATTTTTTCCAATAATTAATACATTTGTGCCTGTTTGAATTGAATCACTACTAAGTGATAAATCCTCTGTGAGCCCCATATCTTTTAAATCACCTTGAAAGACAGCTATGTCAGCTGTGGGGTCACTGTAGATAAGTTTCAAAGGAATTTCTTTACCAGAAGAAAGCGTTGCTAAGTATTCAGCAATTACTTTGTTTCCAGCTGCTACATGAGCGTTTGAAAAAATATAGCCATTTTTAGCATCAACAATAAAGCCAGTCCCAGCCGTGGGTGAAACATCACCATATGCTGCAACAATACTGCGTGATTTTATACTGACAACATATGGCTGAAGCTTAGCTAAAAGCTTTGGGTCAGTACTGGAAAATACATTACTAAAAAAAATTAGGCTGATGAAAGCATATTTCACCAGCCCTAAAACAGGAGCAATAAATTTCATGAAATTTATTTTATTTTTGCTTCACGGAATACTACGTGCTTACGTACAACTGGGTCATACTTTTTAAGTTCTAGCTTTTCTGGCTTCTTGCGTGGGTTCTTTTTCGTAACATAAAAGAAACCTGTATCCGCTGAGCTTAGAAGCTTAATATTTAGAGTTGCTGTTTTCTTTGCCATGATTCATTTTTCACATATCTAATTACTGTTATAATTACCAAATTGTCCGGCACTATGCAAGTAAGAAAATTATTGAGAGGCTAAATACAGTGGATAAAACTGAATTAAGAAGAAATTTAAAAAGTCACCAGGTAGATGATGCTCAAAAATTACTAGAACAAGCATATTTGTTAGCCAGCCTTGAAAATATAATAAAAACAACCCAGCCAACCTGTGTGGGGCTATATTCAGCCATTGAGAACGAAGTTGATTTAAGTTCTGTTTTTAAAAAATGCCAAGAACTTCAAATTGCCACAGCTTACCCACGTATTACAGGAGATGTAATTACTTTTCATAAAATTGATTCATTAGACATGCTAAGCGAAAAATCCTTTGGGATTTTCGAACCATCACAAACGGCACCTTTGGTTGTGCCTGATTTATTAGTTGTGCCAGGCCTTGCGTTTACTAAAAATGGCAAACGCCTTGGAAGAGGAAAAGGACACTATGACCGTTACTTAAGTCAGCATTCCACACAAACAATAAGTTTGGTGTTTTCTTGGGCCCTGCTAGATGATCTGCCTACTGAACCCCACGATGTGAAAATTGATAGAGTTATTAGTTATTATTAAGAAATACCATAAAAAAAAATTCTCCAGGCACATGTCCTAGAGAATTTTTATTTAAGAAGTAATAAAATAATTTAGCTAATTATTTTGTACGTTTTACTGGCGCAGCTGGCGCAGGCGCAGCAGCAACTGGTGCTTTTGCAACGCATTGATCCTTAGCAGCGTCATATACCGTATTTCTGTTAGCGCATGATTTGCATGATTGTGATGGTGCATGAAAATGCCCACCCTGTGATTGACATTGGCGTGGACCACCAGGTAGCATCGCCATGGGTGTTGCAACAGGAGAGTTAGAAGCTTGCAATAAGTCGCCGCTTAGCATTGCTAGCACGATCCATAGTATATTTTTTTTCATATATATTCTCCATTAAAGTAAAAATGTTATTAACAATTTAGATTTTAAACAGAAAATGTTAAGAAATTGTTAACACTGTCATTTAAAACACCCAAGCTCTAGAAAATCTACCTCACCCCCTGCTATAGTTTTCCAAAATAGCTATTGAGTTTTTTATGAAAAGTCTTTTTTTGCAAAATCTACAATCTAAAGGATTGCTTTTTCAAGCAACTGACCTTGAAGCTTTAGATGAGCTATTTGCGAATAAGGAACCAGTTGTTGCCTATATTGGCTTTGACCCAACCGCTAGCAGCTTGCATGTAGGCAACCTAAGCCAAATTATGACATTGCGCCTACTGCAACAACATGGACACAAACCCATTGTTTTAATTGGTGGCGCTACAGCGCAAGTGGGTGATCCATCAGGTAAAGACGAAATGCGTCAACAAAATAGTGATGAAACAATTGCTACTAACATTGCGGGCATTAAAGAATGTTTTGCAAAATTTTTAAAATTTGGAAACGGCCCCACCGATGCGGTTTTAGTCAATAACGCCGATTGGCTAATGAATATTAACTATATTGATTTTTTAAAAAACTACGGTCGCCACTTTTCAATAAACCGCATGCTCAGCTTTGATAGTGTTAAATCACGCCTTGATCGTGAACAGCCTTTATCATTCTTAGAATTCAACTACATGATCTTGCAAGCGTATGATTTCATGGAACTGTTTAAAAAGCATAAATGCGTTTTGCAACTTGGTGGATCTGATCAATGGGGAAATATTGTTAACGGTGTTGAATTAACACGCAGAGTTTTAGGCAAACCAGTATTTGGCCTGACCAGTCCACTGGTAACAACTGCTAGTGGTGTAAAAATGGGGAAAACAGCAAAAGGTGCGGTTTGGCTGAACGATAATATGCTCAGTCCTTTTGAGTACTGGCAGTTCTGGCGCAACACTGACGATGCAGACGTAATTCGATATATGAAAATTTTCACCGATTTTACTATTGATGACCTAGAAAAATATGCAAAACTTGAAGGCTCAGCCTTAAATGATGCAAAAATTGCCTTAGCAGATGCTGCAACAGCCATGTGCCATGGTCCAAGTGTTTTGACTGAAATTCATGCCCAAATTCAAGCAGCTTTTGGTGCTGGTAGCGACGCTGACCTTCCAACAAAATGGATAGAAGAATCACAAATTGACATACCAACGTTGGAAACGTTATTGGTGGCTTCTGGATTATGCGCAAGTAAAGGTGAGGCAAAGCGCCTAGCCCAAGGTGGTGGACTTCGCATTAATGGCGAACAAGTTACCGATCCACGGCAAGAAGTTGATGTTTTGGCACTTCGCGCTGCGCCTATAAAAATATCTATGGGTAAGAAACAACACTGTTTAGTGCAAGTTAGGTAAAAGTACTACCGAACTTTTACATAAATGTACTCAGTGCGTTCGCCAAATTTCTGCGTACCCTGCAATGCAAACCCTACTGCTTCAAATTTTTCTGTAAGATCTGGTAGGTAAGTTCGAAATGTTCCACCAATGCCTAAACTATTTGCGATGAATTCTTCATGGGCAGATAGCATGAAGGCATGATCAATAATATTTCTAATGGGACTTCTGCCTTCTGTTTTTAATTGAATCAATGCCGCCCAGAAAGTAGGAGTCACTGCATCTGCAAAAATATCAGCATGAGCACCACCATCATAAGAAATATTAGCAGCAGGCCCACTTTCAGTTATGGCAACAGCAATCTGTCCGTCATGATCACAACGGCAATGTTGACAAGAGTTCACAAAGGTTTTTTTTGCATAAGCTTTTAAGAAATCGTCAGCAAAATATGCTGATGTTCCAGCAACATCTGCCATCAAAGAATGACCGCAACCCAAAACTAGTGTATTTACAGCACCTTCTAATTCTATGCGCTTTAAAAGTGATTGAGCTATCGTGTGATCGAGATGTATTTCTGTATCAAAAAGGTAATCATCGCCTGCAACCAAGCCTTCAACCAATAAATGCAAGCGCATCGCTGTAAAGCCAGAATTTAAGTATGCCTCTTCAGCAAAAAATATCTTTCCCAAAAAATGTTTTAGTAATTCACTATTGCCGCCACTAGTTTCCAATCGGTGATTGTATGCAGAAACCACACTTTGAGACTGAGTAATTAGTTCTTCCACAAAAGCTTCAAATCCAACAGCATCTCCTTCTGTTGTGTGTAATATATTTAAAATCCCTGCAAACATCCCATCACTATCAACAGTACGTAGATTAGGAGCAACAGGGCGATCTCCTTTAAACGATGTGCAATATTTTTGTCTTATCCTTTCTTTGAAAAATTCAGTTGAAAAAATATCTTCTCGCGAAGACACAAGAGGCTCTAACTGAATAGAATCAATATGTTGTTTTATGTTTTGCGCCAAAGGTTGTTCTGGGAATGTATCAGCAAATGTTGACCATTTGGCTTTATCAAAAGTTAAGATTTTAAAATAACCCGGAATAGTTCTACCAAGTCCAAGACTTGGAACTAATTCAATTTCTGTAGCTTCTGTTGCAGCACATACTGATACTATTAAACAGAATGACACAGCTAGTTTTTTAAAGAATTCTTTTGCACACATGATATTAACAACAGTGTAATTAGACAACTGCAGTTAATATAATTCTAAAAACATTTTTATTTGGTTAATGTTATTTATTAAATATTATGAAAATAAATAATTCCCAAACCAAGAAGCAGTAATGCTTAAGAAAACACTTGCTATTATGTAAGCAAATGCCATGACTATTTGTTGGTTTTGAATCATACTCAAGCATTCTAATGAAAATGCAGAAAATGTTGTAAATCCGCCTAAAAATCCTATAAGCAATATTGGTTTTAGGTGTGCGAATTTAGTTGCCACAACTCCTGCCAAAAACCCACCACTTACATTTACAATTAATGTGGCTACAGGTAATCCCATAATGGGAAAAACGCACAAGCTAAGCAAATAGCGACTTAAGCACCCTGCCCCTCCGCTTAAAAAAACAACAAGAGCATTAGCCATAGATAGCCTGTTCATGATTTGGGTTTTGAGCCAACAGAACTGCCGCGACCAACCGATGAGAACCATCAAGATATGTATTGTGGGTATAACGCATAAATTTTTCTACTGCTTGAGCAGAGTGCGCATATATTTCTGGTTCCTTCAAAGCTTGCGTGTATAAAAACTGGTGAAGCAAATGCCCTAAAAAGGTATCGTCACTTAGTTTTAAAAGGTCTTGAATAGCTGATTTTAAATCATTCAAGTTGGTAATCATCAAAAGTTTCTGAATAGCTTGTATGGTGACACTACCACCAGCCGCCACAATTTTTTGATAATTTCCAGGCGAACCAGATGCCATAGAAAGAACTAGCGCATCAGCTTCATGTCCAATAACTTGACTCATATCAGTGTCTGATAACGACTTGAAATTGATAGTCAAACACCGCGACCTAACAGTAGGTAGCACGCTGCCAATACTGTGACAAATCAAATAAAAAAAAGCATCTTGAGGAGGCTCTTCCAGCATTTTCAACAAGGCATTTGCAGCTTGTCGGTTTAAATTATCGACTGAGTCAATAATAATAATTCTAGGGCCTGCAACTGCCGCTTTTTGTTTTAAGCTATTTAGAAGAGTACGTACTTGTTCAATTGTGATGTCATTTTTCAGTTTTCCATCATCATCTTTAGATTGGCAAATATAAAAATAGTTAGGGTATGCACCTGCTGTACATTGCTGCTCAACGATTTTTTTATTAAAAGAACTAGCTTTGGTCAAAACAGCTATTGCTAATTCACGAGCCAACGTTGATTTTCCAATGCCCCGCGGACCACCAAGCAAAAATGCATGATGCTGCTTATTTTCAAGAGCTGATTCTAAAATCGCAAAAGGAGATGTATGGCCAATGATCATAGGCCAACATTACCGGGAAAATGCTATAAAAAAAACCCCATAGATAATAATGGACTTTAGGAACTATCAATCACCAACTATAATAGTTGGCATTCCAAGCACAATTTTTCCACCATGACCACATGGATCAGTCATACGGGCCATAGGTTTTCCTTGCGCCATTACTGTAACACTTGTCGCAGCAACTACATCTGGAGGTCCAACACAAACAGATATATCACCAATAGTCGCGGCAGGAGGACCACTTACCAAGACTGTAGCAGCCGTGCCAATTACTGGGCCACCTACATGGGGAACAATCACCGTTACACTTGGACAAACATGCAAAGAACCCATAAATGCTGCAGGTTTTCCCATTACTGTCTCCTTATACAGACTTTAATGAACGTAAAGTCAGGTCAATTTCGCTTGGCTCATCAAGAGTAAGGGGGTTGGGGTCGAGCTCTTGAAAGCGCCTAGCACTTACAAGTACACGTTGTTCAAATGACCCAACAGTACTGTTATACGCTTCCACTGCTGTTTCTAGCCCTTTACCCATGCGACTCATATGACCTGACATATCGCCCAAGCGCTTATAAAGTTCTTGCCCCAAAACTGAAATTGCTTTGGCATTTTCTGCAATATTTTCCTGACGCCAACCATAGGCTACAGCGCGCAACAACGCTATTAATGTTGTGGGCGTTGCCATAAGCACTTTTTCATTTACTCCTGCTTCAATTAGCCCTGGATCAGCTTGTAAAGCAGCACTGAACATTGCTTCGTTGGGAATAAACAACACCACAAATTCAGGACTATTTTCAAATTGTTCAAAGTAACTTTTTTGAGAGAGCTGACGAATATGGGTGCGCACATGACGAGCATGGTCTTGCAGCTTTTGCGCTTTTTGATCGTCATCTTGTGCTTCTAAATAATCAAGGTAAGCAGCTAATGGTGTTTTGGCGTCAATGACAATTGTTTTACCGGCGGGTAAACGTACTATCATATCAGGTCTTAATTTACCATCAGCGGTAGAAACTTGTTCTTGAAAATCAACATGATCAACCATTCCAGCCATTTCAATTACGCGTTTAAGCTGCATTTCGCCCCATTGCCCACGAGCATGTGGTGTTCGCAAAGCTTTAACCAAGGTTGCTGTTTCTTGACGCAAATCTTTTTGCCCTATAACCATGTCAGTAAGTTGACGTTTCAAATCAGCAAATGCTTCAATACGATGTTTTTCAACAGTTTGAACCTGAGTATTTACTTGTTCTAATGACTTTGAAATGGGTTCAAGCAAATGCTTAAATTGTTCTTGCCGTTGTTCAAAAGTCAAATTCGCTTTTTCCAAAACTCCATCAAATTGCGCCTTAGCCAGCCCTAAAAATTGATTCGATTGATTAATTAAAGCTTGCTGGGTAAGACGTTCAATTTGTTGTTGCCACATTTGTTGAACTTGCTGGTCAGTTTGAGTTTGACTACGTAATTGAATATTTTCGATAAGCAAGGTTTGTTTTTGATTAAACAAACGAAAACAGAACAGCCCAAGACCGGCAGCAACAAGAGCTAATGCCCAAAACACAATATCAAAATTCATTATCTTTTACTTCCTTATTGCGCCGTCCAACCACCATCCATGGTTAAAGATGCGCCATTAATTTGAGCTGCCTCAGGTTTACACAAAAACAAAACAAATTCACCAATTTCTTCTGACTTAGCAAAACTTCCGCTTGGTTGTTTTTCTAGCAATAGATTTGACCGAGCAAGCTCTATACTAATACTTTGCTCAGCGGCCAATTTTTCAATTTGTGTTTCAACCAGTGGTGTTAACACCCAGCCCGGGCAAATGGCATTACACGTTATGCCTTGTTTGGCATTTTCTAATGCTGCAACTTTTGTAAGCCCAACTATACCATGTTTACTAGCAACATAGGCTGATTTATTTGCCGATGCTACCAAGCCATGACACGAAGAAATATTAATGACTCTGCCCCATTTTTGAGTCTGCATATAAGGCAAAAGATGCTGCATAAAATGAAATGCTGATGATAAATTCACAGCCAAAATCTGATCCCATTTTTGCACAGGAAATTCTTGAATCGGCGCAACATGCTGAATACCTGCATTGTTGACCAAAATATCAATTGTAATATTTGCGGTCTTCAAATCACTACAAAACTGTTCAATAGCTTTAGGATTACCGATATCAACACTATAATACCCCAAAACCTTACCTTGCTCAGATAGGTCATTCACCAAAGACGTAACCTGAGAATGTGGTTCAATACCATGAAGCACTACCTGATAACCATTCTGCAAAAGCACTTTGGCAATTCCATACCCTATTCCACTTGATGAACCCGTAACTAATACGGTTTTTATAACTTTCATTGCACTCTCTTTACAAATTTGATATGTTGACAGGTCGTTAATCCATTTGGCCATACCCCTTCTTTATTAGCAATATGATGAAAAAATCTCAGACCAGGATTCCTGCGTCCATTTGGGCTATTGGCTTTGCCAGTATGCTTCTTAATATATCTGCCGTGATGATTTTTGGCATTGCTGCTTTATATGTAAAGCAAATTTTAGGTGTAGCCACAGGAATTGTACTGTTGCTTGAAGGATTTTTTGAAGCACTGGCTTACATCATGAAGCTTTTTTCAGGTGTTATTAGTGATTATTTACGCAAACGCAAATTGGTTATGGTCTGGGGATTTGCACTAACTGTAATTGCTAGAGTATTTTTTGCTTTGTCATCAAGCTTTGGGGTTTTATTGACCGCTAGAATACTTGATCGTTTAGGAAATGGAATACAATCAACCCCTCGAGATGCGTTAGTAGGTGACCTTGCGCCTGAAAATATTAAAGGTGCTTGTTTTGGTCTTAGACAAAGCTTGGCTGTTGCAGGATCATTCATTGGTGGATTTGTTGGCATTTGGTGCATGGTATCCACCAATCAAAATTTCCAAACTGTATTTGCAGTAGCCAGTGTGCCAGCTTTTCTTGGTCTTTTGCTTGTTCTATTTTTTGTAAAAGATTCTCACGCAGAAGAAGTAACAGTCGATAAAAAACCTATTCGCCACCCTATTCATTTGAGTGACCTTAAACGTTTAGGAAAACCCTATTGGATTTTAATGGGCATAGCTCTTGTATTCATGAGCGCACGCGTTGGTGAATCAGTTCTCGTATTGCACGCAACCGGTAGCTTTAATTTAGACCAAAGTTTTTCCCATGCAATTTTAATTTTATACAATGTAATGAATTCTTTGTGTTCGTATCCGGTTGGATACCTATCTGATAAATTTGGTCGCTATGGCTTTTTAGGGCTAAGTTTTTTCATTTTGATATTGGCTGATGCATTTTTAGGTTTTGCAGAAAACTTAACCACTATGATGATTGGTGTTGCGCTATGGGGCATTCAAATTGGCATGAGCCAAAGCATGTTTTTAAGCCTTATTGCCGACCATGTACCAGAAGATTTACGTGGAACAGGAATTGGATTTTTCTACCTTATAAGTGCAGCAGCCCTTTTATTAGCTGGGGGTATTGGTGGTATTGCTGAACATATGTATGATCAATTCGCTACGTTCATCGTAAGCGGCGCCATAAGCTTAGTAGCACTACTAATGCTTGCAGTTTTTCACAAAACTTTACAAAATAAGCCGAGTTGTTAACTCTATCACCTACTACGAAATCACAAGCTTATGAATAATTTTCTGGCTTCCATACAACTTGCGCGATCTGAATTTCCAACCATGCGATTTGCAGATTTTTGCAACCTTTGGCAAATTGCAGACGAAATAAATACCCTTGGCACAATGCCCATTGCGTCAGCAAATTTGGAACAGCGAAATCAACATAACATTCTAAAAATAATTAAAAAAATTCATGAAGTAGATTTGCCATTTCAGTGTACTGCAAAATTAGATACTTCAAAGCAAACGCAATTTTCTTCACTTTTTTCACTTAGCCAGCATGCTTTAGAATTGTGTAAACAAAACTTTGTGCTTGTGTGTGACGACGTAAAATTATGGGAACAAATAATTCAAACTGTTTCCAATAATCAAACTAGCGCAGCATTGGATTGGGTTCAAAAATTATCCATATACACAACACAAAAAAATTTGGTCAACGCTATTGAAATGCTGCGGCATCCGTTACTTGAAAAAGTGGATACTGATTTTCACAAAACTGTATTGAATTGGGAATACAGCCTTCGGAAAAATCAACAGCAAACTATGGGTACTGATTTACCAGATCATCCTTTAGGTCATCAGCTCTTAAATATTGCAGGCAATCAAATTTTTTCAGCTACATTTGCGGAAGTTTTTCAAAAATTACCACTTTCAATTCAACAACAGTTATTGCCATTGGTCGATTTCACACAACTATTAGATGGCACTCTTGATTGTTTAGAATGGTTTAAAGGTGCCGTGAATTTAAAAAATCATCGTTCACAAATTCATTTTGGGCTTCATGCAGCATTAAAATTCAAACCTGAGCACGTTGTATTTTGTTTAAAACACAACCAAATTCGTCCGTTACAAAGCCATCTTTTGTTCAAAAACGTCAATGGGGAAAATTTACCAGATTTACTTTTTCAATGGGCAGCAAAAAAGCAACTTAATGTTTTGAGCTATTCTTCTGATGCAACATTTGAGCACCCTTTGGTGCAAGCTAATACACTTGAAAAACATCAAGTAAAAAGAATCTCCATGATTGGGGAAAGACCCATTGCCAACCCTATTGTCAGCAGCCGCCCTACAACTATTAGCGCAACGGGGTTTAACCAGCTTATGCAAGATCCATATGGATTTCATGCTCGCTACATTTTAAAATTAAGGAAGCTTGAAAGAAGCTGCACACAAAATTTTGCAAAAGAATTTGGATTGGCAACTCACAAAATTATTGAAGTGTACTTAAAAGAAGGATTAGAAGCTGCAGTTCAGCACATACACACTTTAAAATTAAGTAGTCATCCGATTTTGTGGAAGGGAAAACTTTCACGTATTCTTGAGTGGATACGCACCCAAGTAAATGATCTGCATGCAATTAAAATTCAAAGTGAACAAGAATTATCAACTGAATTAACGACTACAAAACAAATAACACTAAAAGCTAGAGTGGATGCTTGTATTTTTACTTCTCACGCTAATTTGATTGTAAATTTCAAAACGGGAATGCCTCCCAGCAAAACGGAAGCTACAAGCGGATATGCTCCTCAATTAGCTATTGAAATGTTTTTATGCGCTAAAACTTATACTAATGCATCCACCCAAGCTGAATTTTGGCAACTTAAAGGAACGCAACCTGCTGGAATTGTTTCATCAAACATCGCCATTCCGGTCGAAGCCTTACAAATAGAACTTGAGAAAGTTGCGCATCATTATTTAACGCAGAATTCCCCATTTTTAACTTGCCCGTGGCCTTCAAAAACGCCAAAGTATAACGAATATAAAAATTTGGAACGTTTGGCCTAATGAATAACGAACGAACAGTTGTGCATGCCTATCTAGCTTGGGGAGGTGTTGCGTTATTTTTCTTATATCAATACGTTCTTCGTATTGCGCCAGGGCTTGTAGAACCTGAGCTTCGCAGCGCATTTTTTATGACCGCAAATGATTTTTCAACTCTTGGCTCTTTCTTCATGTTTATCTACGCGTTGGTACAAATTCCATGCGGTGTATTGATTGACAGACTTGGAGTGAAACGCGTTGTTTTATCTAGCATCTTGCTCTGTTTGGTTGGAAATGGCCTATTAATTATAGGGAATAGTCTATGGGAAGCCCAAGTTAGCCGTATATTTATGGGACTTGGTTCAGCTTGTGGATACATAGGCTGCATGAAAGTTGCAGCAGATAGCTTTCCAAGTTCAAACAGAGGTTTTTTTATGGGAGCCGCTTTGACACTTGGTCTGTTTGGCCCTCTATTAGCAGCAAAACCTTTGGTACACTTAATTGAAACAACCAGTTGGCACTATGCTTTTACCGTATTATCTGTAATTGGGGTAATATTGTGGTTCTCCCTTGTGATACTGATGCCAAAAGAAGCTATTAATCACCAAGCGACTCTTAAGTGGGCAGATGTTAAACAAAGCGTTGTTCTCGTATTTAAAACACGACCAATTCTTGCTTATGCAATTATGACAACATGTTTTTATTCTCCTTTAGCTGTAATTGCAGACCTTTGGGGAGTTTCGTTTTTAATGAATCACTTTCACCTTCCACGCAGTAATGCCGCTAATGTTACAATGCAAATTTATGTTGGGGCTGCCGTTAGTAGTTTGCTTATTCCATGGCTGTGTGAACGATACAAAGAATATAACAGAGGCATTATTTACAGCTGGTTTGGAATAGTTATTTGCTTGATCACATTACTGTATAGTGATTTGTCAGCATACGCGCTTATTGCTATTTTAGTTACATTAGGCATTTTTAGCAGTTCTGAAATTTTATGTTTTGGAGCAGCTTCTCATTACACAACACCGGAAACTTCTGGAACTACTCTTGGGGTAATTAATACTTTTAGCGTTCTTGGAAGCGCATGTGTTATGCAAGCTGTTGGATTTTTGCTTGATTTCAAGTGGAATGGGGTAATGGATAATGAAGGAATAAGAGTATATTCAAGTGATGAATATGTCTTTGCCCTTAGCTCAATCCTAGTGTTCGTAGGCGTTTTAGGTCTAGTGGCCTTTTTCCTTTATAGGCAAGGCAGACAGCTAAGACAGAATGAATTGGCCTAAGGTTTGTTCCTTTATTCACTTAGTCTTGTGCAATGAATGAAACATCAGTATCAACGATCGATCTACAGCAAAAAGCTAGTAATCCTAGTTTTAGCTGTTGGGTTAACGCGTCAGCAGGATCAGGTAAAACTAAGGTTCTGATTGATAGAATCATTCGGTTATTGCTGCATTGCGCAAACCCTGATCGAATTCTTTGCTTAACTTTTTCAAGAGCAGCAGCCAGTGAAATGCAACAACGACTTTTGCAAAAAATAAAATTATTCGCAGAACTACCAGATCTAGCCCTTACTGATGAACTATTAAGTCTTGGTGAACAGCCCACCTCTGCCAATGTTACTAAAGCAAAAAATTTATATTCAATTATTAAATTTCAGCCAGTTTCTATTCAAACTGTGCATAGCTTTTGTCAAAGTTTACTGCAACGCCAAATGGGACAGAATATTCTAAACTCAACTCCACGTGTTATGGAAAATTTTGAAGAACGCACTTACTTAATCCAAGCTTTTGAAAAACTTATAGAAAACGAAGACGCCACACATTATTTAGAAGAATTTTTCATTTTTCATGGAGAGACAGTTCTTTTTGAGTATTTAAGCAGTACAACACGTACCGTTCACAGCTTAAATTTTGATGATGCACAAAAACGCTTATTTGAATTATTTGATATTAGTGGAGCACCTCAATTCCCCCTGCCCCCTTTGGAAATACACGGCTATCTTAAGGGATTATTGAACGTTACTATTCCCAATGACGCTGTTTCAAAAGAACATAATTTTGCACAATGTTTTTTAACTCAAAAAGGAACAGTTCGAGCCAAAATTTTACCAGCAAGCATTCAAAAACAATACCCAGATGCTGAGCCAATTTTTAAAATTTACGCAGAAGAACTAGCGCATTATTTTTCTAAAAAAATTCGTTTTGATCAGGTTCAAAAATCATTGCATTTTTGGCAGCTTCAGCAAATATTTCAAAAGCATTATAAGCACCTAAAAGAAACGCACAATCTTTGGGATTTTCACGACCTAATTGAAAAAACCCTACAAACTTTAAAGCTTGATGATTTTGATCAAATTCTGCTGGATTTAAACTATCGCATTGATCATCTTTTGGTAGATGAGGCCCAAGACACTAGCGTTGATCAGTGGCATGTTATAGAGCACCTAGTACAAGGCTTGTTTGATCACCACTCAACCGACAGAAGTGTTTTTGTAGTGGGCGACGAAAAACAATCAATTTATAGTTTTCAAGGTGCTGACATTCGCATGTATCAAGATATGCAAAAACACATATCAACACTTTGCCAACCTTGGGAAAATGTCGCACTTTCCACAAGCTTTCGAAGTGCAAAAGACATTTTAAACTTAGTTGATAAAGTATTTGAACAAAACCCCAAAGGCCTGGGGGAAAATGTTTCAAAGCATATCGCTTATCAGGAATTCAACGGATGTATTGAAATTCTGCCATTTATTGAACTTGAAACTCCTACAATTGACCCATGGCCCATTTTTGAAACGTATTCTGATACACGTGAGCCAGAACAATATTTAGCCGAGCAAGTTCTAGACCATATTGAACAATCCATTGCTAATGGCTTATTTTTAGCATCTGAAAATCGCCACGCTACCTATGATGATTTCATGATTTTGATGCGTAAACGCGGACGTCAAATGCAAGAAATAACTTCAGTTTGTCAAAAACGTGATATCCCCTACTCTGCTTTTGATCCTAAAAATCTAATGGAATGCCTTGTTGTGCGCGATCTATTAAGCGCCGTTGAGTTTATGTTAATGCCTTTGAATGACTTAAATTTAGCAGCACTACTGAAAACTCCTTGGATGCAACAACAAGAGAAAATTGATGAGAACGATTTATTCAATCTGTGCCACAATCGCAAAGGCCCTTTATGGGACGAAGTGCAAACTCATTATCAGCCACACACAAAAAAACTCAATCAATTACTACAATCTACTCCTTCATCTGCATATGGCTATTTTCAAAACGCATATGACGCAATGAACATTGAATGTGAACTGCTACATAGTTTTATCGATGACGTATTTAAACGCTTCAATTTGTTGAAATTAAATATTCGCGAACTTATTGAGCACTTACACAGATACCCTCCCGTATTTACGCAAAATAATCATCAAAAAGGTATAAAACTTTCAACAGTTCATGGGGCAAAAGGACTAGAATCACCCGTTGTTATTATTCTTGATAATGGTGACGAGGTAAGCATGAAACAAGATACTGTATTATATGACCCAGTTGCGCAGTTTTGGTTTTTAAAGCCCCCTATGGCAGCTGATACAATTTTAACGTCAGCACTAAAAGAGCATCATCAACAAGCCCTGGAATTTGAATATAATCGGCTTTTTTATGTAGCTTTAACCCGTACAAAAGAACATCTAATTTTAGCAGGATTGGCTCATGAACAAAGTGAAAGCTCTTGGTATTGGCGTGTTAGCGAAGCAGTGTGAAATAAGTATCTATACCAGCGAACTGGTGGGCGCCGTAGGAATCGAACCTACGACCCGCTGATTAAGAGTCATAGAT